>NZ_JBSVXD010000009.1:0-69381 GCF_054070755.1 Pseudomonas sp. SDO5591_S426
GCAAGGTTTGTAGCGACTGACACACCGCTATCGCGGGCAAGCCCGCTCCCACAGGGATCTGCATTGGATTCGGCAGCAGCGACCGACCGCCACGCTGCCTCCGCCAGCAATTCCCGATAGACCTTCGGGCTGCCCTTGACCCGCCCCGACAACCAGGCGCGGCAGTAACTGTCGGCCTGGCCGATGATCAGCGACAGCATCAACTCAGCAGGAACCCCCGCCAATTGCTCTTGGCGCTCGGGGTTGAACAGCCACTCCAGAAGCAACTTGTTGCGCGCCTTGTTGCGGGTGGCGAGGTCGTCCTTGAGCGGTCCCTTGGTCACGGCAAATCGCGCGTGATACTGGAATCGTGCCCACTCGGGCTGGCTATCAACCCAATCCACGTAGCTGTGCACCAGCGCCTGCACGCCCGCTTGGGTGGTCTGCGCCTCGGCGAGATAGCTGTCGCGCAATCGGGCCTGATCATCCAGCGCGGTGAAAAACAACGCGGCCACCAGACCTTCCTTGTTGCCGAAGTGGTGGTAGATGGCGCCGACGCTGGTATCGCATTCGGCGCGAATCATCTCGATGGTCGTGGCCTCGATGCCCTGCTCGTTGAACAGTTTGAGGGCCTTGCGAAAGATGTCGCGCTTGAGTTCGGCGCGCCGGCCGGGATAGCAGCGTTCGAGTAGGTCGGAAGTTTCCATGCGGGATTCGGTCCAAAAAATCGATGGTGGAGGCTGGCGTCAGGTTGACAGATTTCGCGTCAACAGAATACTGTTCCGTCACAGAACAATATTCTGTAACGGAACTATATTCCGCAAACCAACTCCCTGAAGAGGCTTCAACATGAGTCAGTTCCTCAGCATGTTCAACAGCGCAGGCCCGGAAGCATTCAGCAAAATGGCCTGTCAGGTCGCGCCTTACTTCTCCACCATCAACCCACTGGTCAAGGACTTGCGCCCAAACTCGGCCACCGTGCTGGTACCGTTTGCCAAAGAGATCACCAACCATTTGGGCACCGTGCATGCGATTGCGATGTGCAATGCCGCCGAGCTGGCCGCCGGGATGATGACCGACGTGTCCATCCCCGCCGGTGCGCGCTGGATTCCGAAAGGCATGACGGTTGAATACCTGGCCAAGGCTAAAACCGATGTGACGGCGGTGGCTGATGGCGAGGCGGTGGACTGGAACACTGAAGGCGACAAGATCGTGCTGGTGAACATTCACGATGTGGAAGGCAGGAAGGTGTTTACGGCGCGGATTACGATGAATGTGAAGTTGGCCTGAATCCCAATGTGGGAGCGAGCCTGCTCGCGATGGGGTCAGACCAGTCAACACATGTGTTGAATGAAAGACCGCTATCGCGAGCAGGCTCACTCCTACAGAGGAATTGCGGTGTGGTCAGACCAGCCGAAGTCGCGGACCACTGGCCGGCACCGCGTCGTCACCCAATCGCCCACGCACAAACTCGTTGGCCTTGTGCGTCAACTGATCCAGATGTCGGTCCCGCTGTTTCTCCGCATCGACCATCGCCCGTTTGCCGTGTTTTTGCAGCAGGTACGTGTGAATTTGTCGCACCTCCAGCGAGCTGTAGATCGGCGCCACATCCAGCAACGCCATCAAGCCGTCGCTGCCGTGATCGCGGGTGTTCATCAGCACCTGGGTTGCGCGCACGCCCACCACCTGGAAACCCATCGCCTCGAAATACGGCACCTTGGCCACAGCGCAAGTCAGCTCGGCATGGGGATAGCGACCGACCATTTCCCGCAGCATCCGGCGCGCAACGCCCTGGCGCCGATGCCCAGCTCGAACCGCCATGTACGCCACGCCGCAGGCCTCGGGATCGTCCTTGACCGGCAGGTACAGCAAGAAACCGATGACCTGTTCCGGGTCATCCAGATCGGTGGCGACGATCAACTCCACATCAATCCCTTTCGCCCCGTTCAGCGCTTCCAGATACAGGTGCACCTCATAGCCGATCGCGTACTGGTAGACGTTGTACAGCAGGTTGCTCGGCGGAATCGCGACCATGCTGATGTCGGTCAGGTTGTCGACCACCATCTGCAGGATCTGGCTATTGATGTGCTCGGGGCACGGGGTTTTGAAGCGCGTGATCTGGGGCATTGCGGGCGTGGGCTCCGGTACGGTTTGCGTGGGCTGCCCATCTTAACGCGTTCCGGCCCTTTGCTGGATTCATGAACCAGACACATGACTCTATAGCCGAAAAAAGAATAAACATTTTCATCAATTCAATGGTCACTCTTATTGATGAGGGCTGCAAAGGTGCCGAAGGGCACTGCACGCAAAAATTACGCAAAGGAAATGACCTGATGACGATTTCCCGACGCACTTTCCTGATTGTCGGTGCGGTGACAGCGGCCAGCGTGGCGCTGCCGCCGTTCATTTCTGCACGGGCATCCGCCGCCAATGCCGCGCGGCCGATCAAAGCCGCGGTGAAGATCTGGGTGAATGACAAAGAACGCGCCCTTGACCTCGATACCCGCACCACTCTGCTCGATGCCCTACGCGAAAACCTGCATCTGACCGGCACCAAGAAAGGCTGCGACCACGGCCAATGTGGCGCCTGCACGGTGATCGCCAATGGTCGGCGGATCAATTCGTGCCTGACCCTGGCCGTGATGCATGAGGGCTCGAAGATCACCACTATCGAAGGCCTCGGCACCCCGCAACAGCTGCACCCCATGCAGGCCGCGTTCATCAAGCACGACGGCTATCAATGCGGTTACTGCACGCCGGGGCAGATCTGCTCGGCAGTCGCGGTGCTAGGGGAAATCCGCGACGGCATTCCCAGCCATGCCAGCCCCAGCCTGACCGAACCACCGAAGCTGATCGCCAGTGAAATCCAGGAACGCATGAGCGGCAACATCTGCCGTTGCGGGGCGTACTCCAACATCATCGAAGCGATCAGCGAAGTCGCGGAGGCCAGCGCATGAGACCCTTTACCTACATACGCGCCAAATCCCCGACCGAGGCGGCGGCACTGGCCGCACAGGTCAGCGATTCGAGGTTCATCGCCGGCGGTACCAATCTGCTTGACCTGATGAAGCTCGACATCGAAACGCCTACGCACCTGATCGACGTCAACGGCATTGGCCTGGACCGCATCGAAGCCACGTCCGAAGGCGGCCTGCGCATCGGCGCTCTGGTCAGAAACACCGACCTCGCTGCCGACCCGCGCATCCGCAAAGACTACGGTTTGCTCGCACGCGCCCTGCTCGCCGGCGCCTCCGGGCAGTTGCGAAATGTCGCCACCACCGCTGGCAACCTGCTGCAACGCACCCGCTGCCCGTACTTTTACGACACTCATCAGGCCTGCAACAAACGCCAGCCCGGCAGCGGCTGCGCAGCCATCGACGGCGTCAGTCGGCAGCTCGGCATCATCGGAGTCAGCAACGCCTGCATCGCCACCCACCCCAGCGACATGGCCGTGGCAATGCGCGCGCTGGATGCTCAAGTCGAAACGATAAAACCTGACGGCAGCACACGCGCCATTCCGATTGCCGACCTGCATCGTTTGCCCGGCACCACGCCGAATAACGAAACCACACTGACGGCCCATGAATTGATCACCGCCGTGACCTTGCCGGCGCCAATTGGCGGCACCCACATTTACCAGAAGGTCCGGGATCGGTCGTCTTATGCATTCGCCCTTATTTCGGTCGGTGCAATCATTCAGAAAGATGGTACTGGTCGCGTCGCCCTCGGCGGCGTGGCGCATAAACCATGGCGCGTCGAGAGCGCTGAGTCGGCCATGCCACAAGGTGCGAAAGCACTGACCGAAAAGCTGCTCGCCGGTGCGACACCCACCCACGAAAACGCCTTCAAACTAACTCTGGTCGAGCGCACGCTCGCTGCGGTGATGGCCCAACCGAGGGAGCACGCATGAAATTCGACACGCCAGCCACCACCAACCCCATCGATCAAATGCAGGTCGTCGGCAAGGCCACCACCCGTATCGAAGGCCCGCTGAAAACCACCGGTACGGCGCATTACGCCTACGAGCATCACGACGCTGTACCGAACCAGGCCTATGGCGTGGTGATCGGTTCGGCCATCGCCAAGGGTCGCATCGCCTCGATGGACCTTGAAATCGCCCAGGCTTCGCCGGGAGTACTCACCATTGTCACCGCAGCCAATGCCGGCAAGCTCGGCAAAGGTAAATACAACACCGCGAAATTGCTTGCCGGGCCGGACATCCAGCATTACCACCAGGCCGTCGCTCTGGTGGTGGCAGAAACTTTCGAACAGGCACGGGCCGCCGCCGAGCGGGTCAATATCAACTATGTGCGCGCCGAGGGCGTGTTCGACCTCGCGGCCACTCGCGATTCGGGCAAAGAAGCCAAGGACCAGATGCCCGACACCGTGCATGGTGATTTCGAAGGTGCTTTTGCCGCTGCACCGGTGCAACTGGATGCGACCTACACCACGCCCGATCAGGCCCACGCAATGATGGAGCCGTTCGCTTCAATGGCGGCGTGGGACGGCGACAAGCTGACCTTGTGGACCTCCAATCAGATGATCGACTGGTCTGTCACCGATCTGGCGACAACCCTCGGCATACCGAAGCAGAATGTGCGGCTGATTTCGCCCTACATTGGCGGCGGTTTCGGCGGCAAGCTGTTCATCCGTTCCGACGCAGTGCTGGCGGCGCTCGGTGCCCGTATGGCCGGCAGACCAGTGAAAGTCGCGCTCGCACGGCCACTGATGTTCAACAACTCGACCCACCGCCCCGCCACCATCCAGCGCATCCGCATCGGTGCCACCGCCGATGGCAAGATTACCGCCATGGCTCACGAAGGCTGGAACGGGGGCTTGCCCGACGGCAAAGTCGAACTGGCCTCGCAACCCAGCAAGTTGCTGTACGCCGGGGAAAACCGTCGGGTGACCATGCGTCTGTCGACCCTTGATCTGCCGGAAGGCAATGCCATGCGTGCGCCGGGCGAAGCGCCGGGGATGATGGCTTTGGAAATTGCCATGGACGAAATGGCGGAAAAACTGAAGCTCGATCCGGTGGACTTTCGCATCCTCAACGACACCCAGGTCGATCCGGTCAATCCGCAACGCCCCTTCTCTCAACGCCACTTGATCGAATGCCTGCGCACCGGAGCCGAGCGATTCGGCTGGAGCAAACGTCACGCGCAACCGGGTATGCAGCGCGAGGGCCGCTGGCTGATTGGCATGGGCGTGGGCGTCGCTTTCCGCAACAACCTGCTGGTGAAATCCGGCGCTCGCGTGCGGCTCAATGATCAAGGCATCGTCACCGTCGAAACCGACATGACCGATATCGGCACCGGCAGCTACACCATCATTGGCCAGACGGCGGCGGAGATGATGGGTGTCAGCCTCGACAAGGTCGTGGTGCGCCTGGGCGATTCGAGCTTTCCGGTGTCGGCCGGTTCCGGTGGCCAGTTCGGTGGCAACTGTTCGACCGCTGGCGTCTATGCAGCTTGCATCAAACTTCGCGAAGCCGTTGCGCAGCGCCTTGCCGTGAAACTGGACGATGCGACGTTCGCAGAAGGAGAAGTCCGTTCCGGCGATAAACGCGTGCCGCTGCAACAGGCCGCGCAAGCCGGAGAATTGGTGGCCGAGGATTCGATCGAGTTTGCCGAGCTAAGCAAAAAATTCCAGCAGTCGACCTTCGGCGCGCACTTTGTCGAAGTCGCCGTGGACAGCGCCACTGGTGAAACCCGCGTGCGGCGGATGCTCGCGGTATGTGCCGCCGGGCGCATCCTCAATCCGACCTCGGCACGCAGCCAGGTGATCGGCGCCATGACCATGGGCGTCGGCGCGGCATTGATGGAAGAATTGGCGGTCGACAAGCGCCAGGGATTTTTCGTCAACCACGACCTGGCCGGGTACGAGGTGCCGGTGCACGCCGACATCCCGCATCAGGAAGTCATTTTCCTCGACGAGACCGATCCGGTTTCATCGCCAATGAAAGCCAAGGGCGTGGGTGAGCTGGGTATTTGCGGGGTCAGTGCGGCAATTGCCAATGCCGTTTACAACGCGACAGGCATTCGGGTCCGCGACTACCCCATCACGCTGGACAAAATGCTCGATAAATTGCCGCAGATGATTTGACTTGGCACCGCGTCAGTCGCTCTGCGGTATTGGGTGAGTCAGTTGATTTTGTACCGGGTTTGCGGCCCCATCGCGGGCAAGCCCGCTCCCACAGGAGACCGGGTTGCTCGGTTGAACTCGGATCCTGTGGGAGTGAGCCTGCTCGCGATGGCGTCAGTAGCTTCGGCGGAGATCAGAAGTCGTAAGTCATCTCGACCGACGCCACCCGCTCCTGCCCGTAGTAGCAACCGAACGAGTAGTTGCAGTCCGACACATACTCACGATCGAAGATGTTCTGCACGTTCAGGCGAGTCTGCAAACCGCGCAGGCTCGGGTCGAGTTTACCCATGTCGTAGCTGACGGTGGCGTCGTAGACGACCCACGATGGCACGTCGAACGAGTTGGCCGCATCACCCGGTTTGCGTCCGGTGTAGCGCGCGCCGGCACCGAAGGTCAGGCCATTGAGGGTGGCCTGGGTGAAGTGATAGTCGACCCACAACGATGCCGAGACGGGCGACTGCGCTTCGTTGCGATTGTCCTCGTTGCCCCAACTGTCCTTTGTGTAGAACGAGTCCATGTAGCTGGCGGCGGCCAGGACATCGACGTTGTCGATGCTGGATTTGACTTCCAGCTCGACGCCGCGCGAACGCACTTCGCCGCCCTGGGACATGTACTCCGGATAGTCATCATCGCCGGTCAGAACGTTCTTCTGCTTGATCTCATACACCGACGCGGTGATCAGGGTTTTCTCGAACGGCTGGTACTTCACACCCACTTCGTACTGTTGACCCTCGGTCGGCTCGAAGGCCTTGCCGCCACGCTCGGGAGCCGCGGTGCCCAGGGTCGGCAGGAAGGATTCCGAGTAGCTGACATACGGCGCCAGGCCGAAATCGGTGACGTAGGTCAGGCCGACACGTCCGGTGAACTTGTTGTCGCGCTTGGATTCACGGGTCGACGCCAGCAAGTCCTTGTTGTCGATTTCCGCCCAGTCCTGACGACCACCGATGGTCAGGATCCACTGGTCGAGTTTGATCTGGTCCTGCAGGTACACGCCGGTCTGGCGCAGGGTGTTGTCCCACTTGGTGGTCAGTGTCGGCATCACGCTGCTGGTGTCGTAGTTGTTCTTGCCATACAGGTCGACCGGCAACACGTTGCTGGCGTTGTAGCCGTCGTACTTGCGGGAGAAATGCCGATAGTCCACGCCCGCCAGCGTGGTGTGTTCCAGGGCGCCGGTGTTGAATTTGTATTCCAGGTTGTTATCGATGGTGTAAGCGATGTTGTGCTGGCGCCAGTCGATCTTGGCGCGGTTGGCCCGGGTGAAATCGGTCACGCCGGCATCATCGGTGACGAAGCTGCGCAGGTAAAAGCCCTTGTAGCGGTCACGCACGTCGGTGTAGCGCGCAGTGGAGCGGTACTTCAAGTCATCGGTGATGTTGTGGCTGAAGTCGTAGCCGAAGACGTACTGGTCACGCTTGTAGTCGTTGAAATTGGTATCGCCGGAAAAGAAGTCGCGGTTGATTCGTTCGCCGTTTGGACCACGATCCAGCGAGCCGATCCGTGGCAGCGACTGATAATCCGGTACGCCGTCATCGCGCTGGATTTGTGCCAGCAAGGTCAGGAAAGTGTCCTCGGTCGGCGCCCAGGTCAGGCTCGGCGCCAGCAGCATGCGTTCGCTGCTGTTGTGCTCGACTTGTTCGCCACCCTTGTTGGCGACGCCAATCAGGCGATAGGTGAACTGCTTCTGTTCGTCGATCGGGCCGCTGGTGTCGAAGGCGCCGTTGACCCGGTCGTAACTGCCCGCCCCCAGTTTGATCTGGCTGCGCTGTTCGGTGGTCGGGCGCTTGGAGACCATGTTGATCAGGCCGCCCGGCTGGTTCTGCCCGTAGAGTACCGACGACGGCCCCTTGAGCACTTCGATGCGCTCCAGGGTGTACGGGTCGATTTGCGGCGCGCCACCGAGGCTGCCCGCGTAAGGAATGTAGGCGCCATCGAGATACAGCGGCGTCGGCGCGAAACCACGGCTGGTGATTTCATCGGCAATCGAGTTGCGGTCGGTGTAGCCGCTGGTGTTCAGCCCCGGCGTGTAACGCAGGGCCTGGGTCAGGTTGCGCGCGCCCTGGGCTTCGACCTGGTCGGCGGTGACCACGTTGATGGTCTGCGGAATTTCCAGGATCGGCGTATCGGTCTTGGTGCCGGTGGCGCTGCGGGTCGCAACGTAACCGTCCACCGGACCGTAGGCCGACTCCACGGCAACCCCCGAAATGCTGGTGGCGCCCAACTGAATCGCCGCGCCCGCCCCTACGATCGGCAACAACGAATAGCTGCCGTTATCGTGACGCACTGCTTCGAGTTTGCTCCCAGCCAGTAGCTGGCGCAGACCAGCATCCACCGAATAACGACCCTGCAATCCCGCCGTTTGCTGGCCGTTGGCGGAGGTCGGTTCGAAGGAAACGGTGACTCCGGCGGTGCCGGCGAACTGGGTCAATGCCGAGCCCAGGGGACCGGCCGGAATGTCGAATTCGGTTTCGCCCGTGGTTTGCGCCCAGGCCGGTTGCGCCACCACCGCCATGCCCAACGGGGCGACCAGCGCCATACCGAGCAGTGCGGCGTGCACGGCACGGCTCAAGGGCCTGACGGATGGCTGGGTAGAAATGTTCAGTTGGGAATTGCGAGGGGTCATGCGGTGTCCTTTCGCCCGTTAGTGGCAGTAAATGGCGGCGTCTATGTGCGCCTCTAACTACCAAGTCGAACGAGAATCGAAATCAATAACCCCCGCGAAGATTTTTTTTGATCAATCACTCAGACCGGTTCCACACGGGTCCAAAACCGGCTGAAGCGACGTATGCGCACAGGCAAGGTCGAAGTCAGGTTGTCGAGGATCGTGTCGGTGCTGCCCAGATGAAACGCGCCGGAAATCCGTAGCGCCGCCACCGCCGGCTCACACCCCAGATGGCCGGGACGATAGCGCTGAAGTTCGCGGACAAAATCACCCAGGCGCCAGTCATTGACCACCAGCATGTCCCGGGTCCAGGCATCCGCTTGCGGGGCGGCTCGCTGCACGGTGTCGATGGCGTCGCGGCGAAAGCTCAATTGCTGGCCGGCATCGACGCGCACCGCAGGGCCGGACAGGTCGGCGCAGCGCACCTGGACCGCATGCTCCTGCACACTGACCAGGCTTTGCTCCGCATCACGCCGCACGACAAAACGGGTGCCAAGCGCGCGGATGCTGCCTTCGGCGGTGTGGACCACGAAGGGTCGCGCCAACGCGTCGGGCGCCGTTTCAATCTGGATTTCACCTTCGAGCAAACGGATTTCGCGCAGGGTATCGCTGTAGCGAATGTCCACCGCCGTTGCCGTGTTGAGTTGCAACTGGCTGCCATCGTCGAGCCGCACACGGCGACGCTCGCCGGTGCCGGTGCGCTGGTCGGCCATCAAGGTTGGCAATGACGTGGTGTTCCAGGCCAGTGTCCCTGCCCCACCCGCCATCAACAGAATCGACAAGACCTTGAGCACATCGCGGCGTTTGGCGCGGGCGCTGGCCAGGGTCGGGCGGGCGACGGCGGGAGTGACTTGCCCGAGTTTGTCCTGCAGGCGCGACAGACGCTCCCACGCCTGCACATGTCGAGGGTCGCGTTCCAGCCAACGCCGATGCGCTTCGCGAACGGCCTCGTCCGGCACCTCGCCGCGCAAGTCGACATACCAGCGCGCGGCGGCTTCGAGGGTCGCGTAGTCCAGTGGTTGCGCTTGGGCCACGGCTCAGTCCTCGATCAGCAACAGGCAGTGCGTCAGGGCGCGCACCGCATGCTTCTTGACCGTGGTCACCGAGACATTCAGGCGTCGGCCGATCTCGACATAGCTCAGGCCATCGAGCTGGGCCAACAGGAAAATCTCGCGGGTTCGCTCACCCAGGCCGTCCAGCAGGCGATCGATTTCCATCAGGGTTTCGATGATCAGCGAACGGGTTTCCGGCGAGACCGCCACCGGTTCCGGAGCGTTGGCCAAGGTTTCCAGATACGCCTGCTCCAGCGCTCGTCGGCGGAACATGTCGATCATCAGGCTGCGGGCGATGGTACTGAGGTAGGCGCGCGGTTCGCGCAATTCCTGGACCTTGCGTTGGGTGAGGACGCGAATAAAGGTGTCCTGGGCCAGATCCGCCGCGTTGTGATTGCAACCCAGCCGTTTGCGCAGCCAGCCACACAACCAACTGTGGTGTTCCTCGTAAAGCGTGTGCACGGCGTGTTGCAGCGAGAGGTCGGCGGAGGACATGGAAAAGGCCCGAAACAAATTTATTTGATAATGACTCTCATTTTCTTCCAAGCCAACACACTTTGGCAAGACCACCCCAGCATTGGTGAAAGTAACCCAATGAAATAAGGGGATTTCCCCCGTAAGCGCGGAATATGCCCCACCCGTTTCTGTAAGCGCGCAGAAACACTCTGAAACAACTTACTAATTCATTAGCACTTTTTCTGCCGGCCCGAGTGATGGCCCAACAGTTGCACTTCCCCCATTACCGCAGCAGCTGTCGTTCCCAAACGGGATGGCGGGTTTCGCCGATTTGGCATGACGCGAGGGGAAAAAAATGAAACGTGCAACACCACCGTTCAACCCGATGAGTTATCTGCGCAGGTCCGGCGTGGCCTCTGTGATGCTCATGACTTTGGCCACGGCCAACGCCGTACCGCTCGACGACGTCAACGAGCCACCACCAACAGACCCCTCGGCCTACTCTCCTCTGCCCGCCGATCCAGTGGCCGCGGCAGCCGCGCTGGAAGCCTTGAAAGGCATGCCCGAAGCCAACCAGGGCGCGATCGCCTATCCCAACGGCGTGTACGGGGACCGCGACTCACCGCGCGCCGAGAACGTGCTGCCGCCGAGTCTGCAGACCTCGTTCAATTACCCCACCAACGGCAAACCCAGCCCGTTGTTCGGGGCGCTGCCGTACACCCAGCAACTGCTGCTGTTCGAAGAATTCGGTACGGAAAAACTCGACCCGACCTTGCCGGCACCGCCGCTGACCTTCCCGGTGCCCACGGTCGGGCCTTTGCCACAGCAAGACCCGGATAACGTTGCCCGCAGCGGCCCGTCGAGTTCGGCGCTGGAAGCCTTCATGCGCCAGCCCGGGCTGTATCCGTTTCCGTCCCAATTCTCCAACGTGCTGGACCGCAACCCGTGGAAAGCGCAGATCGAAACCTTCCTCAATCGCCATCCGGTCGGCTCGCCGGCCGAAGGGCGTCCGCCAGGAAAGGGTTGGTCGCATCAACGCTGGAACGAGTTCTACCCGCAGGTCGCCTTCAAGACCGTGCAAGCGGGCGCCAAACTCAATGGAGGCATGCGTGATCGGCGGCAATTGCACAACTATGCCGTCGGTGAGTTCGGGCCTGGCGGGCTGTACTACCAGACCTCGGACATCCCGACCACCACAGGCACAACCAAAGGTATCGACACCCGCTTCCACCCCAACTTTCCAATACAGAATCACAACGCGCTGTGGACCTTCGACGGCACCTTTCCGCCAAAACTGCTGATGGTGCGTTACGGTCAACCGGTGCTGATGCGTCACTACAACGCGCTGCCGATCGACCCGGCGGCCAACATGGGTTTCGGCCTGCACACCATCAGCACCCACGAACACAACGGCCACTCCCCGGCTGAAAGCGACGGCTACACCAACGCGTTCTTCTTTCCGGGCCAGTACTACGACTATCGCTGGCCGCTGCAACTGGCCGGTTACGACACCATCAACACCGACGCCCATGACCCGCGCGCGGCGTTCCCCTGCGCGCCGGGCGAAACCCTGTTCGTCAACGATGCCAACCCGGGCCTCAAGACCTGCGACAACGGCAGCATCAAGATCCGTGGCGACTGGCGCGAAACCATGAGCACCCACTGGTTCCACGACCACATGCTCGATTTCACCGCGCAAAACGTCTACAAGGGCAACGCGGTGATGATGAACTACTACAGCGCCCTCGACCGTGGCAACGAAGCGCTGGAAGACGGCGTCAACCTGCGCCTGCCCAGCGGTTCGGCGCTGCCTTGGGGTAACCGCGACTACGATGTGAACCTGGTGGTGGCCGACAAGGCCTGGGACGGCAATGGTCAACTGTGGTTCAACCCGTTCAACACCGACGGCTTTCTCGGCGACCAGATCCTGGTCAACTGGCAGTACGAGCCGCGCCTGAAAGTGCGGGCGCGCAGCTATCGATTCCGCATTCTCAACGGCTCGGTGTCGCGCTACTTCCGGATTGCACTGGTGCGTGAAATCGCCGGCAACGGTGGCGAATATCCGGGGCCGGCCGGATCCAACGTGTCGTATACCCGCGTGCCATTCCATATGATCGGCAACGACGGCAACCTCATGGAACACGCCATACCGTTCGACGGCAGCATGGACCTGGACGGCGACGGCGATAAGCAGAACCACAACGCGATCCTGCCGACCCAAGGCATCGCCGAACGCTATGACATCATCGTCAACTTCGCGAAAAACGGGATCAAGACTGGCGACAAGCTGTACTTCGTCAACCTGATGGAACACAAGACCGGCAAGGGTCCGGAAAAGAACGGCCTGAGCCTGGCTGACGTGCTGTCCGAGAAGTACAAAGCGGTGATCAAGCAAGGCAGCAAAGGTCCGGAATGGGACAAAGGCGACCCGGTGGTCGGCAAGTTCATGCAAATGATCGTGCAGCCCTACACCGGCACGGATGTCAGCATGAACCCCGCCGACTATGAACCCGCCAAACCGGGCAAAGCCGCCGGTAAAACCATGATCCCGCTGACCCTCAATCGTGACGACCCTCAGGTCCAGGCCAAGCTCAAACTGGCGCGGCACCGCGAGTTCATTTTCGGTCGCTCCGACGGTACTGATGAAGCGCCGTGGACCATCAAGACTGACGGCGGTTTCGGCTACAGCATGGACCCTCGCCGGCTCAACGCGGCCCCGCAACTGGCCAACGGCCCGACCGATGGCGGCTACGTCGGCGACGGTACGCTGGAAGTGTGGAAAATCAAGAACGGCGGCAACGGCTGGAACCACCCGGTGCACGTGCATTTCGAGGAAGGCATCGTCCTCAGCCGCGACGGCAAGGCGCCACCGGAATGGGAAAAATGGGCACGCAAGGACGTGTATCGCATTGGCGAGGGCATCGACAGTTCGGTGGATGTGGAAATGGCGATCCACTTCCGCGAGTTCGCCGGGACCTACATGGAGCACTGCCACAACACTCAGCACGAGGACACGTCGATGCTGCTGCGTTGGGATATCGAGCATCCAGGGCAGTTCCAGTTGATGCCAACGCCGCTGCCCGGTTGGGACGGTGTCACCTACGTCAACTCTGCCGCACTGCCAACCTTCCGCAATGGCGATGGCAACGGTAATGGTGACGACGACGATGATGACGACAACGAAGGCCAGAACAAGAAACCGATTGCCAACGCCGACAGTGCCGCCAGCAGCAATGGCCAGCCGGTGACCATCAACGTCCTGGCCAACGACACCGATCCGGATGGCAACGTGCCGTTGAAAGTGGTGGGTCTGGCCCAACCGGACTCCGGTCAGGGCACGGTCAGCACCGACGGCGTGCGCGTGATCTACACGCCACCGGCCACCGTCACGGCGCCGTTCACCGCGACATTCACCTATCAGGCCAGCGACGCCAAGAACGCGGTTTCGGAACCGGCATCGGTCTCCGTGGCAGTCGCAGGGGCTGCGGTCAACGAAGACCTGGTGGTCACCAGCGCCTCGGTCACGTCCCGTAGCAACAGCCGTTACACCTGGGACCTGGCGGGCACCACCTCACGCGGCACCGGCAATACGCTGACCGTGACCGTGTCCACCACCGCCGGCCCGCTCAGCCTCGGCAACGCGATCCTCACGCCAACCGGCACCGGAGCGCGCTGGAGAGTGTCGGTCAGCACCACCGGCGCCGGCCCGACACCAAGCCCGACCGCGACCATACGCTCGGCCTTCGGGCAGGCGGTGACAGTGCCGATAACGGCGAAGTGATGGGGTAATGATTGACGCCCGGTTCATGCAATGTGGACCGGGCTTAAACTCATCGGACAAAGCACCTCACCTCGGCAAACCCATGCCGGCGAGCAGCGCTTGAAACCTGGCGCACTTGATCTACCGTTCTGTGACGCGCTCATTGCTGATGCCTGCGCACCGGTAACGAGACCTCTCCAAAACCGCGACTGCCATGTTTCCAAGGAGCCACGATGGCCACCTCTCCTCGCAAGGCTGCGCCTGCCTCTGCCAGCAAAGCCAAAACCCGAAAGCAATCAAGCGCCCCTGAATCCTCTGCCACCCTGCCCCGCCGTCTCCCGGTGTGCCCGGATCAGTTGGACATGCGTGACCGGCTCTATTTACCGCCGGTCGGTCTGCAACCGGCCAAGACATTGATGCCAACGCTGCGGATGGGCATCAAGAATCAGTTGCAAACCAATGCCTGCACAGGCTTCGCGCTGTCGACAGTGATTGAGTATCTGCTCGACAAAGGAAAACGGGAGAACAAACCGGCCATCTCGCCCTTCATGCTGTACAGCATGGCCCGGCGTTACGACGAAATTCCCGAACCGCCGAATCCGGACCCGAAACTTTCCGACAGCGGATCGACCCTGCGTGGCGCGCTCAAGGGCTGGTACAAACAAGGTGCCTGTGCTGCAAATCTGTGGCCAAACCTGAATATGCCGCCAGCGACCAACCAGCCCACGACCGACTGGTGGATCGACTCAGTACAACGCCCGCTCGGTGCCTATTATCGAGTCAATCCATTATCGATCAGTGACATGCACGTAGCGCTCAATGATCTGGGCGTACTCTACGCCAGCGCTGCCTGTCATTCCGGCTGGAGCGTCGCCGCCAGCGAGGCCATGCCGCTCACTACGCCGTCGACGCATTGGGGCGACTACTGGCGTATCCCCTGCGAGAAGGCCGAACCCGACGATGGTGGGCATGCCTTTGTGATTATCGGCTACAACGAAGACGGTTTTCTGATCCAGAACTCCTGGGGCACTGAATGGGGTAGCGCCGGTTACGCCATCCTCACGTACTCTGACTGGCAGCTGAACGCGATGGACTGCTGGGCACCACAACTGGGGGTGGTCACCGCCGAACACACGGCGATTTCCGAAGCCACTACCCTGCGAGAATCGCCCTCCGGCAATGTTATCGTCGCCACCTCCGAAGTGCTGGCCAATCGCGAAATCAACCCGTTTATCATCGATCTGGGCAACAACGGGGAGCTGAGCCAGACCGGCGATTTCCGCACTCGTCGAGAGGATGTCGAAGACCTGGTCGATTTCCATCTCGGTGAAGCCCGCAAGCGCTGGAACCTGTCGCTAAATGACCCCATCGATATCGCGATCTACGCCCATGGCGGCCTCAATGACGAAAAAGCCGCGGCCGACGCGGCAAAAGAGTGGGTGCCGCTGCTCTACGAAGCAAAAATTTTTCCGATTTTCCTGATGTGGGAAACCGGTGCCATGAAGACCGTGCTCAACCTCATTGTCGATGCCTTCATGCAAGTACCACGCAGCACCGGAGGATTTGTTTCGGACGCCCGTGACCTCGCCAAACAGTTCCTGAACAAACGCCTGGAGCGTTCGCTTGCTGCGCCGGGAACATTGCTGTGGGGTGAGATGAAGCAAAACGCCGACGCCTTGAGCGGCAATCCGCGCAGCGGGTTGCAGATCTTGCACAAGGCCTTCCTGAGCTCTAACAAAATCGGCAAATTCCGCCTGCACCTGATAGGCCATTCGGCGGGCGCCATCGTCCATAGCTTTATCATTGATCGGCTCGCCGGTTCCGGTCTGCGCTTTGCTTCGCTCAGCCTGATGGCGCCAGCGGTGCGCGTAGATACCTTCGAACGCCTGGTATTGCCTCACCTGATCAACAAAACCGTGGACAACTACCTGCAGTTTTCCCTGACGGACAAAGCCGAAAACCAGGATCCGACCTGCCGCCCTTACCTGCGCTCCTTGCTGTACCTCGTTTCCGAATCGTTCGAAGCAGGCGTGCGCACACCGATTCTGGGCATGGACAAGTACATACAGGCATCACCCGTGTTCAACCTGCCTAATTTCACTTACGTCACAACACCGTCGGATAAGTCGATCAACTCGACCCACGGTGGTTTCGACGATGACTTTCCAACCCAACAAAAAATTGTCGAACAAATACAAAAAAGCCGAACCAACATCATTAACCTGACAGGTACGTCGGGTGTGCCAGCAGTGGCGAACGCCAAAGCTACACGCAGCAAGGCAGTGGCCGCGAAACCGAAGAAAGCAGCGACGCCGCGGACGAAAAAAGCATGAACGAAAGCAAGCAGACCACTCCTTACGGCGCTACCGAATTGCTTTGGTCCGGAAAGATAGATTCCAAGCCGTACTGGAATGATGTGCCATTTTCACTGCAGGGCGGCACGCGGTATTACCTGCGCGCCACTGGAAACTGGCTGGACTGGCATAACCTCAGCGACGCCAACGGCTATGACAAAAGCAGCATGAACTGGGCAAAAGGCCTCCTGCGTTTCAAGGCGCCGGGGGCAACCTGGTTCTCCCTGATCGGCAGCATCGACCGGAAACGAGAGAGCCGATTCGTGATTGGCGACGGCAGTCGCTGGAAAGAAGGATGGGTGGCGCCCAAGTCTGGTCGATTGAGCTGTTACGCTAACGATGCACCAGGTTTTTACTGGAACAACGAAGGCGTTGTAACGCTGGAAATCTGGCGGTAGCCGGCCTCAATGCCCTTCCGGTGCCGGCAAGGCGATGTAACTGAAAGGCCTGGGCATCACAATTTCTGTTCCCTTCGGCACATTGTCCCGGGTTATCTGGATCATTGTCGATTCATGCCTCTCTGCCCGCAGAATTTTTGGGTCATCGGGGCTGCCTCCGAAAAAATCCTCCCAGTGCGACAGCACCACCAGTCTGGGCCGGGTCAAATGCAGTAGCCGTTGCGGGTAACCTTCGACATTGCTCCAGGAAGCGACAGGCAAAAACACGACGTCTATGCGCTTGTTGTCGCCAACGTCCGGTGGAAAACCGTACGGCGCATCGCTTGCCGAATCCTGATAGTGCATCCGATAAACCGTCCTGCCCTCTGAGTCCAGCAGGTCCACCAGCCAGGCCAGAGTCTGGCCTTCTCTCCAGTTCCACGCCAATTTTGGCAGCGCGTTCAGGTCGTACGTCCAGGAACCCTTCGCCGGGTCCAGCCCGGTAAAGTTCGGGGCATGATTGCTCTGGACCGGCATCGCGCGAAAGCCACGATTTTTTGAGTAGAACCAGCCGTCCTTCCGCTCAACCGTACGCGAACTCTCCACACCACGCAGCAGACGCGCCATTTTCGACTCGGCATTCACGATCCTGTCGGCTGGCAGTTCGGCACGCAGAATATGGCCAGCAGTACTCGACCCATAGATTGTCGCGGCGAGTGTGTGCCTGCGCATTACCCAGGCCACATCCAGCAGGTGATCGTAGTGGGCGTGACCGACCAGCAGCATCGTCACATCCGCCGCCTCGGGCATGCGCGCGTCTATCTCTTTGGTGTCTGGTGTCATCCAGAACAACTCAGGTAACGCAGGTCGACTGAAAAACGGATCGAACAACAACCCTTCGTCCCGCCAGCGCAGCAAAAAACCGGTCACACCCAGGAACTGCAGCCTGGGCGATGGCGGTGTTTGATTGTTGGAAAGAGGCAATTCACTGATGTCTTGCCTACACCCAGCGAACAGCAGCAGGATCGATAGCGCGAACCAACGCATGGTGTGATCTCCTGCGGGAGCAGATAAAAAATGCAAGAAACACTGGGTTACTGGTGTTACAGATGTGTAATGAAAGAGAGAAAATCATATTTACATCTTTCAATCAGTGTAGCCAACAATCTCGTCACAATAACTCCCACTCGAAGACCTCTACAAAACCAAACTTTTGTAGATAGATAAACGCAATTAATACACTCAAGATTATGCCGAACAAATTTAACAACCAAACTAAAATACAACTACCTTTCAACTCAACTGCCACCACATCAATAACGCTTCGCTACCAGCATGTGGAAAAAACTCCATGAGTAAATTGCACTCCACTCACCCTACCTTCATACGCAATGCCTGTCTTGTGCTGGCGCTTTCGTGGCTGTCAGGTTGTGTGATGCTGCCTTCGGTCTCCCAATACGATGAAGTCACCGACAAACAACTCACGGCCCTTCAACAGTCCACCGATGACTTCATCGTAAAACTTGCAACTGAAACCAACCCCAAAGCCCGAACATATCAGGCCAACCAGACATTTTATGTCGACACTGACAAACAACTTCGACACCTGGAGTTCAGAGTCGATTCAGTTCCCGACAATACCCAGACCATTACCTTGGTCAAAGACATACGCACCCTGATACTGGGTAGCGGACAATGTTCTCCCGAAGGCACCAGTCTGAAGGATTTGCACTGCATGCCATCCAACCAGATTAAAGGTCCATCCGCTCAATCACTCGTCGCTATTCAACGACAGATCAACATCGCCATCAGCGCTGCCTTGAAGCATGAAATTTACAAGAAACAGGCCGACACACCGGAAAAATGATTATTCGGAGATACGCAAATGAATGACAGTGCCGTTTCTACGGGCAATCTGGGTGAGAAAATATTTGAAGGGGCCAAAACGAACCTCGCCGGTCACTTTTCAGCCATTAAAAAATACTTGAAGGGCGAATCCGAGAAGTTGGCAATCACTCTCAGGATGATCCTGGAGGGGGCTGCATCGGGGGAGATTAGTGAAGATGAAGCACGCATCCTAATTAACGGACAAAAAGTTGCCTCATCGGCAGTCATAACGGCAGCCCAGGGGATGAGCGCGGTAGCCGCGCAGGCAGCACTCAATGCCGGGCTGGCCGTTGTGAAGGAATTCGTGAATGGAAAAATCGGCTTCGCGTTGCTGTAAGGCGTTGACGGTCAGTTGAACTCAACGCTGCGGCGCAACCATCCGAAACTGGATATTGATTTCGTTGGAAACAAAGCTGTCAGCCCACTCCCCCTCACCGATTTTGAAGTCGTTACGCTTGAGGGTCAGTTCGCCCACGAAGATGCCGATGCCTCCCTCGGCCTTGAGCAAGACGGGTACATCCACTTCCCGAGTGAGCCCTCTGAGTGTGAGGTTGCCGGTGAACCGGTAGCGATGGTTGCCGAGATCCTTAATGCGGATCGATTCAAAGGTCGCCACCGGGTAACTGCTGGTGTCGAACCAGGCAGGTTTTTGCAATTCGGTGTTGGCGTCCTCGCTACCGGCATCGATGCTGTCGAGGTCGATAGTCAATTTGGCGTTGGCGGTCTCGGGGTGGGTAGTATCGAAATCGAAGTCCCCCGCGAACTTGCGGAACGTGCCATACATCCCCGAGCCCATCTGGCTGTAGGTGAAGCTGATGGTGCTGGCCGTAGGATTGACGTCGGTGTACTCGACGGCATGGATCGAGGGTGATATGCCGAGAACGAGCGCGGCAACCAGAACGGGGGAACGCGAAAATCGATGATTCATTGGATTCTCCGGACCGAGCGGCCTCTACCGATTCTGGTGCAGCCAATGCAGGTCGGCAACAGATGGACTAAAGCAAAGAACCGCTGTTTGTTCCACCAGGGAGCAGTAGTGAGATGGCAAACGATACCCAAAACGACGCCGAACGCGACCGCATTCGCTTCAGGCGAGCGAGCCTTGACCTGGAGAAGGATCGTGCGGGCACGTCATCGCTACAGACCTGGGGCCTCGCGCTATCGGGAGGTGGTATCCGCAGCGCGACGTTTTGTCTGGGTGTGCTCCAGGCCCTGGCACGGGCCAGGCACCCTGGCGCAGCGAAACAAGCAGATCCGAATGATCTTCGCACTCACTTGCTACCTTATTTTGACTATCTCTCCACTGTCAGTGGCGGGGGCTATATAGGGGCATTCTTTTCCTGCCTGTTCCAACCTGATCGACTGCGCGAACAGTGTCCGCCATCACCTACCGAGCCCTTGACTCCCGATGCCATTGCTCAAGCAAAAGTACGCATGGCAGCAGATGACGCCTACGAGGTATTGCGTTTTGAGCCTCCGGGAAGCATCAGTACACACACCGAATACATAACGGAACACGTGGGCAACGGCCCCAGTGCCTGGTTGCGGGAAAACGGGCGCTATCTCACGCCCACCGGCTCCGGAGACATGTTCTATGCCTTGGCCATGACGTGGCGAAACTGGCTGTCATTGCACTTCGTTATCGGTATGCCGCTAGTGGTGATCCTGTCACTGTCCACGTTGGTCAGACAACTCTGCGACACCTGGTTTTTCAGCCTGCCACTCTTCGCCGCGCTTTTTCTTCTGTTGCCTCTGATACAGGCGTACTGGCTCGCGATTCCAGCCAACGCGCTGGATGACGTGCCCGCGCTGCGCAACCCCTGCTCTGTTGCAACCGCCGCGATCGGCAGTCTTGTCGCTGTCGCTGGCTTCTTCGCGTATCTGGGTCACTCACCCGGTATTGCGCTGTTTTGTGCAGCCGCGGCGATCGTGGCAGGTATATCTCTATTGATTTTCTTCCGACTACTGCGAAAGCTCGCCACCTTCAGCACCACCAACAGGGATGATGATGGACTCAACACCAACAGTGTTCGTAACTACCGCATCTACATCACTCGATATCTGAGTGAAGCCATTATCATCACGACCGCGCTCGGGGCCGTGGTGTTGGTAATCGCATTGACTGAGGAGGTGTACAGCGTAAGCGGGACCTGGAAGATCACATCCGCGGGAGTTTTGCCCGTGCTGATCTGGCTGGTACGGCGAGTGGCCTGGACCAAAGATGAAAAAATACTGCCCGATTGGCTACTGAAATTACCTCTGGACACGCTGGCCATGTTCGGTGGTGTCGTGATGGTTCTGGTGCTCTGCCTGGTCTGGGCGCTCTTTGTGCAATGGATTGCATGGGATGGACAGCAAATCGGAGCTCAATCGTTTGCCAGCATGGCATTGCGCCTGTCCGCGCTCTTCATTCTCGCGTTGATATTGACACTGGTTTCCAGCCGGTTCATGGGCTTTCTCAATGGCTCTTCGTTCCAGGGTTTCTATTCGTCACGGCTGACCCGTGCCTATTTGGGTGCCTCCAACGGTCAACGTTTCTACAGCAATGAGGATCAGCGGAAAAAACGCATGAGCGTCGCCGAAACCTTATCCGGGGATGACCTCTCGCTGCAGGCCTACTACGCCACCCGCACCGCCGGCCCCTTGCACCTGATCAATGTCACCATGAACCTTACGGTCGACCCTGCCGAACAGCTTGTGCAACGCGACCGCAAGGGCAAGCCTTTATGCGTGGCACCCTATTGGTTTCCCGGCACGCCGAAATCAGAAAGCCAGTCGATGAGTTTTATCTACAACGGCAAGCGTCAGCATCGTGATACCGAAAATCTGTGGAACTCGGAGATCACGCGATCATTGACGCTGGGACAGTGGATAGGCACTTCCGGTGCGGCCTTCACCACGGGATTGGGGCGCGCGACCAGCCTCGGTTTGTCCCTCGTGTTGGGCATCTCCAATGTGCGTCTCGGCACTTGGTGGCCCGGCAATTTCACGGACGATGAGGAAATGCCGTACGTACGCATTGACCCCTTCCTCGCCCGCTGGCTGCCGACTCAAACCTATTTCTTTTATGAGTTCACCGGTCATTACCATGGCCATCGCCGCGATTTTCAGTATCTGTCTGACGGCGGTCATTTCGATAACACCGCGGTCTATGAACTCCTGCGCAAGGATCGGAACATCGAACTGATTGTCCTGTGTGACTGTGGTTGCGATCCCACTTATCAATTCGATGACCTGACCAATCTCATACGTCTGGCGCGCATCGATCACTCCCTTGAAATCAGGGAGGACACCGGGGTATCAACCAACAGCATCCTCGCCAAAGTGTTTGGCAGCATCAGCGAGTTCAAGAATCCACCCGACGGAGCGAGTGACAAATGTGCCCTGCTTTTCGACGTTGTCCGCCGCCCCGATCCGAAGCGGCCCAACGACGAGGCTGAGCTGATAAGCCGTATTCTGGTGATCAAGCCTCGTCTTATTTCATCGCTGGCGGCCGATGTTTTCAATTACGCCCGAGTCAATCCGGACTTTCCCAACCAGACAACCGCCGACCAGTTCTTCGACGAGGCCCAGTTTGAAAGCTATCGCCAGCTCGGACTGAGCATCGGCCAGAAAATATTCGGCGATGGCAGCAACAACGACCGTATCGCCACCGCCCTTTGGAAGCATTTGAAATACCGGTGATCGAAGCACGAGTACCCGATTCAATCCACTGACCTGACACTGACAACTGGACATTTACTGAAAGGACTCAGCGCGGCGGCTGCCAATGATGCGCAGGACCAGACACGTCTGGAAATTTGCAACTTGGCGACGCCAAACAAAGAACGCCACGGCTCTGAACCGGCAACCGGCAACCGGCAACCGGCAACCGGCAACACACTGTGGACCGTGTAACGACAGTCAACTCGCCTCGTTCTGCCACGCCCGTTGCAACAGATCCATGACTTCGCTATCCGACGTCTGTGAAAAATCCATGTACCAGTAACCGATCGACATCATCCAGTCAGGCATCAGCGGGCAGACCAGCTCATCCACTTCGCTGCGCAACGCCTCGGCGGTTTCAATCGGCGCCACCGGTACGGCGACGACGATGCGCGACGGCGCATGCACTCGCGCGGCATGGATCGCGGCCATCATTGAAGCGCCAGTCGCCAGGCCGTCGTCGACCAGGATCACTACCTGATCCTTGAGTTGCAGCGGCGGACGGTTGCCGCGATACGCCTGCTCACGGCGCAACAATTCCTTGCTTTCCCGGGCGACCACCGCATCGAACGCGGCTTTATCAATGGGGTGCGCCCACAGCGCCTGCTCATTGAGAATCTGGATGCCGCCACTGGCAATCGCGCCCATGGCGAACTCCTGATGTGACGGCACGCCGAGCTTGCGCACTAGCATCAGATCGAGGCGCACGCCGAGAGCCGTGGCCACTTCATAAGCCACCGGCACCCCGCCACGGGGCAAGGCCAGCACGATAACGTCAGATCGATGGGCGTATTGAAGAAGCGGCTCCACCAGCCGCCGCCCGGCGGCGGCGCGGTTTTGCAGGATGGTTTGCGATGAGGGGCCCATGTGAAAACCTCCCCAGGCGATTGCGCCTGATGGTTAACTCTCCCCCTCATGAATTGTCGGTTCGACAGCCCCCAACATCAAGTCGGGCAAGCGACACCACAGCCCCGTTCCACACAGATCCCTGTGGGAGCGGGCTTGCCCGCGAAGACGTCAGCCCAATCAACATCTACCTCAACTGACACCACCTTCGCGAGCAAACAAACATCACTACCTAAACCAACCGCTCAATCTTCTGATGCTGCCAAACCAATTTGTAATACAGCGTCTGCAACGCCAGCATCCCCAGATACGCCACCGGAAACGCCATCCATACCCCTTGCAACCCGAACCGCGCATCCAGCAGATAAGCCACCGGCAACTGCACACACACCACGCACACAATCGAAATCGCCACCGGCACCATCACCGTGCCGCTGGCGCGCATGATGCCGCCGATGATCGCCTGGAAGCCGAACACCAACAGGCTCCAGAGCATGATGTGCAACAGGTGCTCAGCCATATTCAACGTCGCCTCTTCAGTGAGGAACGACGCCAGCAACCAGCTCGACAACAAGTAGCCGAGCACAATCAACCCACCGGTCAGGCATACGTTGATCATCAGCCCGGTCTTCAGAATCGGCCCGATGCGCTCAATGCGCCCTGCCCCGATCGCCTGCGCGCCGAGGATCGACGCCGTGATCGCAATCGACAGCGCCGGGAACTGTACGTAATTGACGATCTGCGTCACCGCGCCATACGCCGCCGTCGCCTGGGACCCGTGCTGGTTCACCAGCGCCAGAATCACCAGCTCCGACAGCGACAACACCACCATCTGCAACCCGGTGGGCAGACCGATGCGCAACACCTTGCCGAGGATCGCCCAATCCAGCTTCATCGCCGCAAAAAACTCGCGGTCCGGCGCCAACGGATGCCCGCGACGAATCAAACGCCACGCCAGCCACCCCATCGCCACCAGGTTGCCCGCCAACCCGGCGAACGCCGCACTCTGAATCCCCATCGGCGGCAATCCCAACCACCCGCGAATCAACGCCGGCGTCAGCGCGAGGCCGATAACCGTCGACACCACCAGCGCCAACAACGGCGACAGCGTGTCGCTCACCCCCCGCAGCAACTGCGTGAACAACACAAACACCAACAGCGACGGCATGAACCACAACATCACATGGGCATACGCGACCGCATCGTCCAGCACATCAACCGGCGTCCCCAACCCCACCAGCGAAGACCGCGCAAACACACTCCCCACCACCGCCGCCACCAACCCGATCAACAGCCCCAAAAACAACGTCGCCCCGGCAATCGCCTTCACCAAATGCGTCTCCCGAGCGCCCCACGCCTGCCCGATCAACACCCCTGCGCCAGCACCCAAACCGATGACCAGGGCGATGAAGAAAAACACGATGGGAAACATGCCGGACACGGCAGCCAAGGCTTGAGTGCCAAGCATCTGGCCGATGTAGATACTGTTGACGGTGCCGGACATGGATTGCAGGAAATTCGACAAGACCATGGGCGCCAGGAAAAGCAGGTAGATTTTCCAGAGTGGGCGTTGGGGTTGCGCTGGGGTTTGCATTGGGTGGAGGTCCATCTCGACGGCGTGAGGGCTAATAGAGGATAGCTTCGGTGAGTTAGGAGCGAGGGGCAATGAACATTTCGGGGTTGTGTTTAGTTTTGTAGGGAAGTGAGGTGAAAGGTCTGAGATTCAGTGTGATTGGTCCTACATGAAGCTCGGAATGCGTCACCTACCGCGTTCTTGCCCTGCGGCTTATAGTCAGCCTCGTCGCAGAGAATAGCGACCGGGTTTGGCGACCTGATCACAGAGAATGACCAATTGACGGCCCTGAGCCAATCAAACAGAGATCATTCAGAATGAATCGATACATGCCTCTCACCGGGATCGACCTGATTCCCGCCTCCCTACTCATTGATACCGAAGCACCGCTCGATGTGCTGCAAGCCATGGCGGATTACCGTATTCGAACGGTTACGCAGGTGTTGGAGAATATTGCCTTTCGCGCAGAGATTGGCTGCGACACGGTGGTGTTGTCGGACTTTTCCAAGCTGCTGGCCATTCCGTTGCGGGATGGGTGTGATTTGATGGATGTGATTGGACGGCGGTTGCGGGCGCAGGTGGCGGAGTGAGTGGAAACGGGCGCTGAAGGCGCCCGTTTTTGTCTGGCGAAAGTAGCCGTCACGTTTGTTGTAGGAAAACAATTTAGCGGGCCTTCGACCCAAGGCTATCCTCCGTAGAGAGCGGCAATCGGCCAGATGCACCTTTTGAAATCTGAATGCGGCAAATAGCAGATAGTCAACGCAGCTTCAATTTCGGCCTTTAGCAACACTTAATAGACTCCGCTCCCCCCTTGATTGGGGGCTATATGGAGCTTGTTCAAGAGGAACGACGTGTAGAAACCGTCATTTGAGGGATTACGGACTATGAATCGGAAGACCTTTAGGCTATTGAGTGTTCTCGCACTGGCGGGGACTGCGTTACCGGTTTCAGCGGTGGGTTTCGATTGGTCAACAGGGCAAGGACTTATCGATACCTGTAAAGTTATTCGCATCCCTCAACAAAAAGCTACAGAAGACGACATAGCACTTACGCTCATGTGCGTAGTTCAATTCAAAACATGGCGTGAATCTTGGACCTATGCCGATGCCTATAACACGCTAACGACCCACAAAAGCGGACCTTTTTGCATACCACATTTGATTACGCACAAAGCTTTGGTAGAAAAGTTTCTCGACTGGTCGAAGGGCAATATGACCCGTGAGCTAAAGACTCAACCGAGCACGCTTAGTGTGTTTACGTTCATGCTCGCTACCTACCCGTGCCCAACGGAACCAAAAACTGAGAAACAAAGGTTCTACGAGCATGAAAGTTAACCCTCCTTTTGATGTTTACTGGTACTCACACTTGTAGGGAACTCATAAGTAAAAATGGGGACGGATTTATTTATCAGAAAATAGATTCACCCTCTTTGAATCACGACACTCCATCTCGCCCTCCGTTTCCCTTCAATCAATGGAGCATCAACCACCAGCCACACAGTTAAACGGCGAATGGAATCCCCAAACTATCTATGCTTAGCTCTATCCAACGACAAGGAGCGTCCGCGTGCCCAAGTTTTTCCCCGCCCTGATCATCCTCACCCTTGCTTCAAACATATGCCTTGCCAGCGAAGCCGACGAGCAAGCCAACGCGTTCAACGATACTTACCTCTCGACTTGCATGAAACACCTTTTCCAACTCGACACCCTGCGAACAGCGCTAAAACGCGTACCCGCACTTCCTCCTGAAAAGGCAGCGCATTTCCTCGCAGGCAAGCCAGGCGATGCCTGGTCCGTTCCAGATAAACGCGGAACCTTCGTACTTGCCCTCTCCAGCGACAAAAACTTCTGCTCGGTCTATGGCCGCAGAGCAAACACCGAGACTGCAAAAAAGTTGTTCCTCGCCATGATCACAACCCCACCCGCCCCGCTCACCGCCAAATTGGTGAGAGAAGAACAAAAACAATCGCCCCTCAATGGACCCACTCAAACCATCGCCTACGAATGGTCGGTACCGAATGCAACGCGCAAGATGATGTTTATTTTTTCGACGGCGCCGTCTGAAAGCGCGCAGGTTCAGGTGTGGGGTTCGGCGTCTGTGGTTAGGGAGTGAATCGAACCGAAGATTCCGGCGACAAAGGAAACATATTGATTTCACTTAAACCGCAAAACATCACGAAGCAGCTAGCGAAGCCTGCGTTCGGCTGCGAAGCAGACGCAAAATCAGGTAGCGCGGTCCTTCAGGATGATCACCTTTGCAGGTTTGACAACTGCTGCGCAGCCGAACGCAGGCTACGCAAGCTGCTACACAGAGTGCGTGGCAGCACCAAATCTCGCCCTCTGTCGCCTCCCGTATTGACATATCGATAAATCTCGATATCCTGCACTCATGGACCTACTCGAAGTATTCAAAGCCCTCTCGAACCCTACACGCCTTCAAATCTTGAAAGGCTTGAAGGACCCCGTTAAGAACTTCCCTCCGCAGGATGAGGGTGACGTTCTCACGGTGGGGGTCTGCGTCAGCAGTATTCAGGAAGGTATCGGGCTGTCGCAGTCAACGGTGTCTGGTTATCTCGCGACGCTGCAACGAGTGGGCCTGGTCGAAGTCCGACGCATTGGACAATGGACCTACTACAAGCGCAATGAAGCAGCCATCAGTGCGCTGGCCGAGATCATAGGGACAGATCTGTAATTTTTTTACACCATGATATCGAGATATCTCGATATCCCTTTTTGTCGATACGAGGATTTTCAATGAAAGCGATGATGCTTAAATCATTTGGCGGCCCGGAATCGTTCGAACTGTGCGACGTGCCCAAGCCTGTGCCGCGTGCGGGACAAGTCCTGGTGCGGGTACACGCCACCTCCATCAACCCCTTGGATTATCAGGTTCGACGTGGCGACTATGCCGACCTGGTGCCACTGCCGGCCATTACCGGGCACGACGTATCGGGCGTTGTCGAAGAAGTTGGGCCGGGTGTGACGGCCTTCGCTCCGGGAGACGAAGTCTGGTACACCCCGCAAATATTTGACGGGCCAGGAAGTTATGCCGAGTACCGCGTTGCGGCCGAAAGCATTATCGGGAAGAAGCCGCCATCACTGAGTCATCTTGAGGCGGCCAGTCTGACCCTGGTCGGCGGCACGGTATGGGAAGCACTGATCGGGCGTGCAGCGCTCAGAGTGGGGGAAAGCATTCTGATCCACGGCGGCGCGGGGGGCGTCGGTCATGTAGCCATTCAGGTGGCAAAAGCCATTGGAGCGCGAGTCTTCACGACCGTGCGCGAAGCCAACTTTGAGTTCGCACGAACCATGGGGGCCGACGTGGTCATCGACTACGAAAAGGAGGATTACGTCGACGCCATCCTCCGCGAAACGGGGGGCCGCGGAGTCGATGTCGTGTTCGACACCATCGGCGGCAACACACTGACGCGTAGCCCCGACGTGCTCGCCCAACTGGGTCGCGTGGTGTCGATTGTGGACATTGCCCAGCCACAAAACCTCGTTCAGGCCTGGGGCAAGAACGCCAGTTATCACTTCGTGTTCACACGACAGAACCGCGGCAAGCTGGATGAGTTGAGCACGTTGATAGCGCGCGGTCAGCTTCGGCCACACGTCGGCGCCGTCTATTCGCTTGCTGACCTTGCTCTCGCCCATGCCCGGTTGGAGAGTCCCAACAACGGCCTTAAAGGAAAAATCGTGATTGCGGTCGAGCCATCGCTCATCCCGTAAGTGCGTTCTTTTAACCGCTTAAGTCATATCCGAGGAACGCCATGATTTATGAAATCGCCCTGCTCCCCGTCCACAAAGAACGCATTGAAATGTTCAGACGTGCATTTGCCGAGGTCGCGCCTTTGCTCACCCGCGCAAAGGGTTACGGCGGCCACTTGCTTGCACAAGGGATAGAAACCCCTGAGCGATTCAACCTGATAGTGCGCTGGGCTTCACTCGAGGATCACACGCCAGGCTTCGAAGAGAGTGAAGACCATCGGATGTTCATGATGGGCCTGGAGGAGTATTTTTCGGAAGAACCGAGCGTCTACCACATTGAAGGGGCAGCTTTTACTGCTGGCGAACAAGTAACCGAAGGGGGAGAGATTTACCTGACTTAATCCGCAACCCAGCCCGTAACAGCTGGCGCAGCCTGCGCTCGGCTGCGAAGCAGACGCAAAATCAGGCAGTGCGATCCTTTGGGATGACTTCACTTGCAGGTTTTACGACTGCTGCGCAGCCGAACTCAGGCTTCGCCAGCTGCTACACCGAGTGCGTGTCGGCAGCGCGGTCGGAGGCGGTCTCCATCAGATAACCCTCACTCCACCAACGAAACCAACCTCGGCTCAATCGCCCCCTTCTCCACTTCCAGCAACGCCAACGTCACCGGCAACTTGAACCGCCGCGGCCCTGCGCTGCCCGGGTTGAGGAATAGCCGTTCCCCGCGCCACTCAATGCGTGGCTTATGGGAGTGTCCGGTAATCACCAGCCTCGTGCCCGCATCAAGCAGCGCGGGTACATCGGCAATGTCATGCACCAGTAAGGTCTGCCAACCCTCGATGTCGAAACTCAGGTGATCGGCCACGAGTTCTGCCCACGGGGCCGTCTGGTCATTGTTCCCGCGCACGACATACAGCGGCGCAATCGCCGCCAGTTGTTCAAGGATTTCCTGCTTACCAATGTCGCCCGCATGAATAATCCGTTCACAACCCTGCAACGCCGCGAGGGCTTCGGGGCGCAGCAGGCCGTGGGTATCGGAGATCACGCCAACTTTCATGCAAGGCTCCAGGCCAGATTCAATATTGAGCGCCTCTCACTTCGACGCATTCCGAGGATCATCATGGCTATCAATGTATTCAAGCCCCAGCGGCCCCGTGCCGTAAACCTGTGAGATGTACTCCCCGGATTTCGCCCAGTGAAAGTGCGGCGTATTGGCCGGCAGTATCACGACGCTACCCGGACCATAAGCAACCAGTTTGTCCGGGTCAAAGACCTTACCAAACCCAATGTAGAAAACGCCGGACATGACGGTATAGATACGATTTTCTGGATGGGTATGGGGCATTAATTTAGTGCCGTTGGGCACTTTGACTCGCACAACGTAGGGTGCAGGCTTACTCGGATCACCGGCGATTACGGCGAGTTTCACTTCTTTCGGGAAAGCGGGAAAGCTGCGCCATTCCACGTCTTCGTTATGTAAAGCGCCGACTTTATCGAGGGGCAAGGGTTGTGCCTGGGCAAACGGCACGGCTGCACTTGCGACAAGAAGTGCCGCCAAACCAGCCGTTTTGAAAATGCTCTGAATCATGAGAGACACCTTAGCGATGCAGTAGACAAAATCGTCAGGCTGACTCTATTTGTGATCGGCGCTGCTGATAATGACACTGTGGCGCATTACAGTTGATCCGCAATGTAATCAATGTACTGGCGCAATCTCCACTCTGCATCATCACGCCTACCAACGGTGTTCCGCCCGCCCTATCAATGCCGTCGATGTTCACAATCACTTCAATGAAATTCTCTTAAAAATTCCACGGCGTAACATCTGCTCCATACCAACCAACAACACCCCGGAGCACACGATCATGAAACGCCAAACCATCCTCAGCATCGCTTTCTCGATCTTCGCAGTTAACGCTTTCGCCGCAACTTCTGCTCAACCTGTCGTCGCTGAAGGCGGCTCGGATCGACTGATTGAAAGCCGTGTGGTTGGAGGTGGTTCGGATCGTCTGATCCAGAATCGTGTGGCTGAAGGCGGTTCTGATCGCCTGATCGAAAACCGCGTCGCTGCCGATGGTTCGGATCGTTTGAAAGGCAACGAAGTCGCCGCTGATGGCTCCGACCGCCTGCAAGGCAACACCGTCGCCGCCGATGGCTCGGATCGCCTGCAAGGCAACACCGTCGCTGCCGATGGCTCCGACCGTCTGCAAGGCAACACCGTTGCCGCCGATGGCTCCGACCGTCTGCAAGGCAACACCGTCGCTGCCGACGGCTCCGATCGTCTGCAAGGCAACACCGTCGCCTGAACACATCGCGACAACGCAATACCCACAAAAAACCCGGCCTGATCAGCCGGGTTTTTTGTGGGCGTAACAAATGTGCTTTTGACTCCAGGCTACTGGTTAGTACACCACGTACATCCCCAGTCCCAAAACCACCACGACAGCATGCGGAAGGCACACATGTGGCCACCTCGCAAACTCGAAATACCTACCCGCCACCTCGGCATGAAACGTCTCGAACCACCGGGTCGATATCTGGAATGCGGGAATTGGCGGCGGGCTTTCAGCTGAAAAATACGCTTCAATGTCCCGTATGCGTCCATGGTAAGCATATTGAAAACCCTTCCAGGACGTCTCCAATGCCCAGAAAAGAGTCGCGGTCAGCGCAGCGATCAGGAAGAGGCTTGGTGACGCGCTCGTGAAGCCGGCAACAATTTGGGCAAGGCTGAACGTCACACTCCAGCCTTTGATCAGCAGCGTTCTGCTGTCAAAGTCTTCAACCACTTTCTGAAGGTGCAGGTACTCGGTTTCGAGTTGTTTTCTTAAGGGATCAACGTCCATTGTTTTACCCTCAATTCTGTAAGTTCAGCTTCGTTCACGGTGAGGATAGTACAGCGCTGTAATTCATCACGTTTCACTACGCTCTCCCCATTGCGCAATTGCGTGGTGCAGCCATTCAGGAATACCGCCGACTCGAAACCGAATTGCCCGACTTGGCGATACGCTGGACAGGTTCTCTGTCCTACAGCGCAAACCTGGATGAAGGGCCCCCGGATGTCCCATCATCGGCCAACCTGATATCCCGATCACGGATTCTGGATCTTGAGCCGAACCTCAAGAATCCCCCTCGGCCTGCCGTGTATGTCGCCGAAGAAGGCGCCCTCGATGCAATGCAGGCAACACACAGCTGACCGAGACGCTGAAAATGCCCCTTCCCATCGAGGCCTCCCCAGCGATTTTCATCCGCTACAAGACACAACCCAATCTCGTGAACACCATCATTTCCAGCCCCGAAATGGAGGTAAGGCAAGGCCCGGAAGGTACGCTGCTGGCGGCGGTAGTGGGCCGTCTCGCCAGCGAGGAAATAATCGACAACACGTTATCCCCTGCCCTTGCGCCCTGCCATCCCAAGCGGTTTTTCCGCACGTAGGGGACGATAGCGACGCGGCTGGATGCGTTGGGACGAACGTTTCATCAGTAGAGAGGATATGGCAGGCGTTAGTTTGTATGTGAATGTATATAGGCTGTCAGAATTACCGTGGAACGATATACCCTTCGCAATAATTTAGTTTATTGCAACACGAAGGGAGTTCTATGCACATTACTACTGCACGCCAACCATTGAACCTGCAACAACCGGAAACACATACACCTTCATCATCCAACAGGTTACACCGTCAGGTTAGCTGTACCAACAACACACCAGAGGAAATTATCCCTTTAATATCGCTGGAAACACCCACAAGAAGCACGCCCAATAAGAGCCACATAGATTGGTTCAAAGCAGCGAATACAAATAATATTGAAATGATCAAATCGCTGATTGAGAGTGGCGTAGATGTCAATCTTACAGGCCCCAACAACCTTACGGCCATAGTGCATGTTCTGTTTGGAAACCTCGAAGGGGAACCAAATTTCGAAATAGCTTGGGAGATCTTTCAAGCAAAAAACTTTAACATCGAGGTGGGAGTCACTGGTCGTCATTTGACAACACTGCAGGCATTGAAACTGTATCAAGACCGAAACCGTGTTTTTAATGAAGATCAAAAAAACAAAAAAACGTCAGAAGCCAACGTATCACTCGACAAACCCAAGCCGGATATCGATGTTTTTACCGAATATTACTCGAAACTTGAGATAGAACAATGGCAAGAAGCTAACGGCCATATATTAAGCTTACCTGAGTTAACCGTAGATCAAAGAATCTGGTTTGAGGCCATCGAACTCTCGGATACAACGAAAATAAATGAATTGATTAAAAACCCTCTAAATATTAATAGACAGGATCACCTGAACCGTACAGCCTTGTGGCTTGCCGCTTACAAAGGGGATGTGATTCTTATTGAAACCCTGCTTGCTTCTAATGGGCTTATCATCAATGAGGAAACAGCAGGCGAGTTCCACAATGATCTTTCCGAACTACGAGACTGCTTGAATTCTGGAGAAGTCGAGAGGGAAAATATCCGCAAGGTGCTAACAAAGCTAATTCCCGATCCCTATCCGAGTGTTTATGCCGAGTTGCTTGAAAAAGCAGGCGGAACATCTCCCCACAACACCTCCGTGATCAATCGACTAACACAGTCCTTTATCAGTGCAATCTGTATAAAAACCGGATTCCGGAACTGACCAGCAGTCATCAGCCACCCATCACCGAACTCGCCAACAACGCCTCCAACCCCATCGGCTTGGCAAAGTAATAACCCTGGGCCTGCCCTGCGCCCATCTCGCGCAGCAGGTCCAGCGTCGCGTGATCCTCGACACCTTCGGCCACCACGCTCAGGTCAAGCGATTCGGCCATGCGCACGATGGCCCGGACGATTGCGCGACTGCGGGCGCTGGTGGTCAGTTCGAGGATGAACGACTTGTCGATTTTCAAGCCGCTGAATTGGTATTGATGCACGTAGCTCAGGGATGAAAATCCTGCGCCGAAGTCATCGAGCACCACCGACATGCCGTTGTCGGCCAATTGCTGCATGGTCTGCTTGGCAATCGCCGGTTCGGCCACCAGCGCACCTTCGGTCAACTCCAGGCAAATCCGCGACGGCTCGACGCCGTGTTGCGCCAACAACGCCAACACATCACTGGCGAAGTCCGGCCGCGTCATGCTGTAGCTGGAGCAATTGACGTGCACCGCAGGCCAGTTGGCGTGTTCAGGTTTCGCGAGGATCGCGGCGATGCTGGCCAGCATGTACAAGTCCAGTCGGCCGATCAGGCGCAAACCCTCGACATCCGGAAGGAACTCGCCCGGCGCGATCACCCGGCCGTCCGGGGAATGCCAGCGGATCAGCGCTTCGAGGGCTAACAGCTCGCCGGTTTCCACACTGACAATCGGCTGGAAATACGGCAGCAGTTCGTCGGTACGCTTGAGCGCGTTGCGCAAGGCCCCTTCTCGCTCGACCTGGTCCGAGACTTCGCGGCGCACTTCCTGGTTGAACACCGCATAGCTGTCGCGCCCGGCACTCTTGACCCGGTACATCGCCGCATCGGCATCGCGCAGCAAGTCGGCCGGCTCGTGATGGAACTGACTGTCGGCGCTGACAATACCGATGCTGCAGGACGAAAAAACCTCATAGCCATTGATGAAAAACGGCAGGTCGAACGCCGCCAGGATTCGTTCGGCGATTTCGATGACCACGTCCAGCGACGCCTCGGGAGCGAGCACTGAAAATTCGTCGCCGCCCAGGCGCGCCAGCATGTCGGTTTCGCGCAAGCAACCGCGTAAGCGGTGGGCGGCCTGCATCAACAGCAGGTCGCCGAAATGGTGGCCGAGGCTGTCGTTGACCATCTTGAAACGGTCGAGATCGATGAACATCACCGCCAAGTGCCCGCCATGGCTGCCAAAGCGTGACCAGGCCAGATTCAGGCGCTGTTGCAGGTAGGTTCGATTCGGCAGCCCGGTCAGCGCATCATGGGTGTTTTCATGCTGCAACTTGGCATTGGCGTGATCGAGTTCACGGGTGCGGCTTTGCACCCGGGCTTCGAGCTTGAGGTTGGCGGTATGGATCGCTTCGGCGGCGGTACGGCGCGACAACGCGGTGTCGATGTGCCGCGACACGAACGTCAACAGTTCCTGGTCCCGCAGCGTGTACCACACGTTTGAGGTATAGCTTTGCACCGCCAGCACGCCTCGCACCATGTCGCCATCGAACAAGGGAATGCCCAGCCAGGAGAAGGACCGGACCGACTCCTGAGCGAGTTCGATTTCACCGCTTGCAGCCAATCGTTCAGCCTCGCCGACGTCAATCAGGCAAGGTCGGCGCTGGCGGATCACGTACTCGGTCAGGCCCCGACGCCCACGCCGCGCTGGCGGGCAGATGGTCTGCCGCTCGTCCACGTAATAGGGAAAAGTCACTTCACTGGTCGCGTCGTCGAACAGCGCAATGTAGAAGTTCTGCGCGAACAGCAGATCACCGACGATGCCATGCAAGGTTTGGAATAGCTCAGCCATATCGCCAGACTGGCTCGACAGTTCGGCAATCTGGAACAGCGCGCTTTGCAGATGCTCGGCGCGCTCGCGGTCCGCCACTTCCTGCCGTAACGCGTCGTTGAGTGCCGAAAGCTCCAGGGTGCGGCGCATCACCGTTTGCTCCAGTTCCTCCCGGTGCAGAATCCGGCCCAGGGCCATGGCCACGTGGCGCGCCACTACCAGAAACAACGCGCGGTCTTCAGCGCTGTAAATACGCGCAACGTCATAGACCTGCATCGCCAGCATACCGAACACTTCATCCGAGGCGTTTTTCAACGGCGCGCCCATCCAGAATTCGGGACGATCACCCACGCAATAGAAACGCCCCTCCGCTTGAGCCGCGAGAATACCGGCGGCGTCGATCAGCAGCGGCTGGCCGGTGGTCAACACCTGGCCGGTCAATGACAGGCGCGAAGGGACAAGGTATTCGTAGTTCTCGGACTCCAGCGCATCAACGTCGATGATGTCTACGTAATACGGGTAGTCGATCTTGCCGGTGTGCGGGTCGTACAGCGCAAGATAGAAGTTCTCGGCATCGATCAGGCTGGCCAGCAACCGGTGAACCCCCACCAGAAACACGGCGCGGTCGCGGGTTGAACTGGCCAGGTAGGTGATTTCATACAGCACACGTTGAGTAATCTGCGCACGGGCAAGCGTATTGGTCTGTAGCTGAACACCCAGGTGCAGGGCAAATTCGGCGAGCGCCGGTTCCGCGGCCTCGTCTTCTGGCGCGAGTAGCCAGCCCAGCACACTTTCGCCCCTGCCGGTCGGCCAGCGGTGCAAGCGTCGGGCCCGGCAAAAGGCGTCAAATGCTTCATTCTCGATGTTTAAAGGCCACTGCGTCCGTGGGTCGCCTTGCCCGACGCAATGCATTTGTTCACCTGCGCGGTAAAACACCCACGCGGTGGTATGACGCCAGATGCGCGCTGAGTCCAGCAATTGTTCGATCGTGCCCGCGCTGCCAACGCAATCCATGCCGACAGTAGCCGGGTAATCTTTATGTTGAAGTGACGCTACTGCGCAATCGGTCGATTGCCGTGGGGAGTCGTTCCTTGTACGAAAACTCATCAGCGCTCCCTGAGCCAGAAACTGGCGACACTCACTGACTGCTAGCAATGTGCCAGTGAGCTTCTCATTTAAAGCTTGTTGTTATTTATTTCAATAATTTTGTTCGCTTGCGTGCCAACTATGAGACGAGCAGCAAGTTATTGGCGATTTGTCGTCCCGTGCGCGGCAATCGTCATCGGCGCCAACCAGCCTGACGCAGCTTAGTGACTATGCCCAACTCCCAACGCTTCCGCCATCCGTACCAGATCCGCAAAGGACCTGGCGTGCATTTTTTTCATGGCATGGGAGCGGTGAATCTTGATGGTGATTTCGCTGAGGTTCATTTGCCCGGCGATCTGTTTGTTCATCAGGCCTTTGACGGCAAGCGCCATGACCTCTCGCTCACGCGCCGTCAGCGATTGATAGTCGGCATGCAGGTTCGAAGATTGCCGTTCGACTTCCCGACGCTTGATATCGGTTTGCAGCGCGGTGGATACCGCGTCCAGCAGGTCCTGCTCACGAAACGGCTTCGCCAGGAAGTCCACGGCACCCGCTTTCATCGCCTTGACGGACATCTCGATGTCGCCATGGCCGGTGATGAAAATAATCGGAATGGTCGTGTTGGACTCAACCAGTTGCCGCTGGAAATCCAGGCCGCTATTGCCTTGAAGACGTACATCCAGGACCAGGCAACTGGCGCCCTCGGTCTTCGGCTGGCGGAGAAATTCCGCCGTGGAGGCGAAGGTTTCGACGCGGATGCCGGCAGAGCGCAAAAGGTTGCTCAGTGCGTCGCGTATGGAAGCATCGTCATCCACCACGTACACGATCGAACCATTGTTTTGCGGCTCACAAGACGGTGCGTTCATGCACGGCACTCTTGAAAAATTGACGGAAAAAAAAGTGTAGCACAGCATCTAAATTTGCCTGGAATGCACCCAGGGAGCCGCCGTAGCGGCATCGCGGCCCTCGCTGACGCCAGGCTGCGAAGCAGAGTTGCAACGCCGAAATCAACCGGCTTGCCATTGGCGAAACCTTCCAGATCCGTCACCTCGATCGGCCCCTCTTAAACCTAAGTATTGCGTCTGGCACTGACCGACTATGTTCATCCCTGCATCACGGGAAGCGTGAACTGAACCGTGGCACCGCAAGGCTGGTTGGCGCTTGCCCACAAACGACCGCCATGGGCCTCGATGATCGAACGACAAATCGACAACCCCAACCCCAGCCCCGTGGGTTTGGTGGTGTAGAACGAGGTGAACACCTGATCGGTGTTTTCCACGAGAAATCCCGGCCCGGAATCGCTGACGCTCACCCGCAGGTAGCCCGCTTCTCCCGGCGCCACGCTGATCTGCAACTGCCGCTCGCCCTGGGCAGTCCCGCTCATGGCCTCAAGCGCATTCATGATCAGGTTGAGCAACACCTGTTGCAGCTCTACACGATCGCCTTCGATGAGGGGCAAACCGTCCATGAGTTGAGTTTGCAATGCGACGCCATTCTTCATGATCTGGCTACGGCTGAACTCGATCATTTCGCCGATCGCGGCGTTGATGTCCACCGGCCCCTTCTGTCGCGGCGCCTTGCGGATGTGCTGACGAATCCGCCCCAGCACGTCTGCTGCGCGGTTGGCATCGAGGATGAGTCGACTGAGCACATGACGCACCTCATCGAGCTCGGGTGGCTCGGTGTTCAGCCAGCGCTGGGCGGCATTGGCATTGAGGATGGCGGCGGCAATCGGCTGGTTGACCTCGTGAGCGATCGACGCCACGAGCTGGCCCATGGTCGCGACACGGTTGGCGTGGGACAGCTCCGTCTGCACCTCGCGATAGCGCCGCTCGCGTTCGGCAACCTCGCGATACAAACGGGTATTTTCCAGCGAAATGGCAGCCTGTGACGCCACCAGTTTGAGCACCGCGATCCGGTCCGGGCTGAACACCCCGGCGGCCAGATTGTTTTCCAGATAGAGCGCGCCTGTCAGCTTGGCCTGGTTCATCAACGGCAGGCAGAGGATCGAACGGGCGCGATGCTGACGGATGTAAGGGTCTGTAGAAAATGCCACCTCGGTCACGGCATCGTCGAGCACAACGCTCTCGCGGGTGCGCAGGACTTGATAGAGAACCGACTCCGGTAGCACCTGCGAACTGACCGGGATATCGCGCAATTGCGTCGCGTTGTCGCCGGTAGTCACTTGCGCGGCAATCCGGTGTTCCGCGCAGGTCGAGAGAATCAACAAGCCCCGTTCGGCGCCGGCCTGCTCGATGGCCGTGAACATGATCGTATCGATCAGCTTTTCCAGAACGATTTCGCCCGACAACGCCTGGGAGACCTTGAGTACGGTGGCCAGGTCGAGGTGTTCGACCGCCGTGGCCATGGTGGTGGTCGAGCCTAGCGGGTGTTCTTCGGTACGCAGCGATGGATACTTCGCGTCGAGCTGCCGAACCTTGCCATCAGCGCCCCAACGCAGGTAGCCGTAACGGGCATCCTGCAAATACACCCGGGCAATCTTGCCCAGGCCACGCGCGGCGTAGAAGCGAGATGCGAGCTCGTTGGCAAGCGCCTCGATCTGGATAAAACCGCTGTTCTGCGCCATGTCGATGGCTTGCTCGTAAAGCAGCTCGGCCTCAACGACACGCCCTTCAACCCGAGCGATTTCGGCACCGACCAATGCCGCCCTGCTGGCAAAATTATCTGGGCACTGTTGCGCCCAGGTCTGTAATTGCCGGTGACTGTCCATCATGGCGCCCAGGTGCGGACCGTATTCGTCCGCCGGGATGCTGTCACACCAGGCGGCCCGGGCTAATGCGTCATAGAAGTAAAACTCGGCTTCCTCGAAAAACGACTGGCACACCCAAAGTAACTGTTGCGCCTTCGCGGCAGCGGCCATGGCCGCCCCAGGATCGTCGGCCATGTAGCGGGCCTGTAACTTGCGAACCCAGTAAAGACACTCGGCCAGCACCAGATCCGGGTTGCTGGACAAATGGGCTTCGGTGTCGGGCTCGTTCAACTCACCGTCGTCGAGACGGCCAAAAGTGGCCGTCAGGCCCCGGAGCATGCGGATCAGTGCAAGTTGGGTGTTGATGAAATCGATGACCAGCCCGAAGCGCACCGTCTTCGCGTAATCGAGGCCGCGTTCGGCTTCGATTTGCACGTCGGGTAACACCTCGCCGGCGAACAGCAGGTCAGCCGTGAGATTGTTGCCCGCATAAGCGCCGTATGGCAGGTCGCCGATGCGGTTCGCCGCCGCAAACGAACGGCGCAGCAGTTCGCGACATTCGGCCACGGGCCTCATCCAGCGCACGGCAAAACACGAGAAGCACAGGTAGGTGCTGGCCTCGAATCGCGTAAGCCCACGTCGTTCAATGAGCTCGCAGCCGAGCTGACCGAAGCGGAACCCCACCTGGTAGTCACCAAAACGCCGGCCCGCGACCCTGAATAGATTGGCGTAAAGCACGCAGGAGGCATCGCAGTTACCCCACTCGAGGCTGAGACTGATCGCCTTGCAGATCGACAGGCACGACAGATTGAAATCAGTCTGCAAGGCTGGCGCGAAAAGCTTGCCCAGCGCGTTGACTGTGACCAGTGATGTCGCATCCTTCATCAGCGGTAAATCGATGAGATCTTCGATGGCCCGATCCCCCAGCAGCGAGCCGATCTGTTCATATTCGCGGCGCACTTCATCGTCATTCGGATGGGCTGACCACTCGATGCCCACATGCCGCAGATAGTCGAGGCAAACGGCGACCGCGCCATCGCTGCGATCAAGCAGCAGATAAACGTCCATTTGCAGGCAGGCGACGTCGGCGCGTTCGATCGTGGTTGCGGCGCGTTTCGACAGTGCCGTCAGGCGCTCATCCGCGACCGATAGCTGCCCGGTCAGGAATTCGCATTCGGCCCGGTTCAACTCCAGCGCGAACATCAGCTCATGGCGATGCGTCCAGCCATCTTCATCCAATAGCTGTGCACCGGTGCTGAGGTAGTTGAGCGCGGAGGCGTAAGCCGTTGACGCCTTGGCGCGCTGGCCGGCCATCAAGTTGAAACCGGCCAGTTGCACCCGCTCGTTCTGCTCGGTGAGCAGTGCGGCACCGCGATTGAGCTGACCGACGATTTCAAAGATTGCCGCTTCCAGGTCTGCCGCAGGCGTCTGCGCGGCGAGCAGCCGGCCGGTGCGCAGATGAGCCTGGGCGCGGGAATCCCTGGGGATCAGTGAATACGCGGCCTCATGGATGCGGTCATGGACAAAGCCATACGCGCCCTCCAGCCGCTCGACCAGTTCCTGGCGAATCGCTTCCCACAACACCGTGCGGACTTGCGCCTTGGGCATGCCCATGGCGGTCGAAAGTGCAGCAATAGTCGCGACGTTTCCCAGGCAGGCAAGTTGCTGCAATGCCTGCTGTGTCTCGGCCGACAAGCGAGTCAGTTTGTCGACCATCAGGTCGACGATGTTGTCGGTGTAGCCCTTGGCATGGATGCGATCCGGGTCCCAGCACCACTGACGTGCGTCATGATCGAACGTCAGCAGTTGCTCCTCGGCGAGCGCATGCAGGAACTGGATCACAAAAAATGGATTGCCCGCAGTCTTGTCCAGCACCAACTGCGCCAGCGGTTCGATATGCGCAATCTCGTCATGCAGCGCCTCGGCGATCAACTGCTCGATGTGCGCCTTGGCCAGCGGTGCCAGCGTGATCTCTTCGACCCTGCCGCCCGCAGTGCGAATGGCCTTGAGCTTGCTCGACAGCGGGTGGGTGACATCCACTTCGTTGCTGCGATAGGCGCCCACCAGCATCAGGTGGCGCATGTCCGGGCTGGTCAGCAGATCCTCCAGCAGGTCGAGCGTTGCCGCGTCGAGCCACTGCAGATCGTCGAGAAACAAGGCCAGCGGATGCTCGGCCCGGGCAAACACACCGATAAAGCGCCGGAACACCAGAAGGAAACGCCGTTGTGCCTGCTGCGGGTCTAGGGCCGGAACCGGTGGAGGCTCGCCGATGATGAGTTTGAGTTCCGGAATGAGGTCAGTCATCAGCCGCGCATTGGCATCCAGCGCCTGTTGCAACGCGTCACGCCAGTGCGCCAGCTCCGTGTCGTTCTTGCCTAGCAGCGTGCGCACCAGGCTTTGAAAGGCCTGTACCAGCGTCGAATAAGGAATGTCACGCCGGTATTGATCGAACTTGCCGGAGGCGAAGATTCCGCGCGGCGGCACCAGCACTTTGTGCAGTTCATTGACCACCGACGACTTGCCTATACCGGAATAACCGGTGACCAACACCAGCTCCGGCGCACCGTTTTCTACGATTCGCCCGAAGGCGGCAACCAGCGTTTCGACCTCGCGCTCGCGCCCGTAGAGTTTCTCGGGCACCAGCAGCCGATCGGACGTGCCGTGCTCACTCAGCGTAAATTCGTTGATCCGGCCCAGGTTCTGCCAATCCGCCAGGCATCGACGCAGGTCATGCTCTACGCCCGCAGCCGTCTGATAGCGCTCCTCGGCGGTTTTGGCCAATAGCTTCATGACAATGTCGGAGAGCGCTTCGGGAACGGTTTCAACCCGCGAATTCGGTGGTTGCGGCTTTTTCGCGATATGGCAATGCACCCACTCTATGGGGTCGGTTGCGGTAAAGGGCAGTGAGCCGGTCAGCATCTGATACAGGGTGACGCCGAAGGAATAGAGGTCGCTGCGCGAATCGATCGAGCGGTTCATCCGGCCGGTCTGCTCAGGTGCCATGTAGGCGAGCGTGCCGGCGATGGTCTCCGGCGCCTGCCGTTCGCGCGGCAGCCGTGAGGCCAGGCCGAATCCGGTGAGCCGGGCCTGTCCGTCAGCGCAGTTCACCAGGATATGACTGGGCTTGATGTCTTTATGGACAAGTCCACGTTGGTGGAGCTTGCCCAGAACCACCGCGACGCTGATGGCGTGATGCAGAAAAGCGCTGATTTCCATGGGCGCCACCAGCCACTGCACGAGCGGATCGCCACCGGGATCTTCGAGCACCAACTGCATCTGCCCACCTTCACGCACCATCTCAAGCGGCCGAACCGCCCAGCTACGGTCCAGTTCGTCCTTCAGTGCAAATTCGTGGGTGAGGCGGCCCAGGCAGGCCGGAAGCGGCTGTGCGGCAGCAGGTCGCGCCACCAGCACACTGCAGTCACCGCCCGCGCCCGAGCGTAGTTCCCGGCAGAAGATACGCTCACCATCGTCCCATAAAATCTGCATGCTGTTATCCATCGGAGAGGGAACAAAAGTCGTGTCTTGTCTGCCGTTTGCCGTCGGGGCGGGCATCCGAAACGGTCGCGACGTTTCAGATTAGCTTCTTATCGCCACGCGCCAAGTAAACCTCGTTGCCACGTGTACGATTGAACACCGCCCACGATGTCATCGAACGGCCTGCGCTACATCAACACTTAGATCTTAGCGACCTATACATAGATATACTTTTCCCACCTTGAAGACCGCGTATCTTGTAGGTACAACCGGCGTAGTCACGAGCCCATTACATGACCCAATCCCCCCAGACACGCAGTGCCACAATTATTGCAATTGTCGATGATGACGATTCCGTTCGAGGTGCCCTGAATAGCCTGGTGCGGTCCGGCGGATATAAAACCCGAACCTATTGCAGCGCCCTGGAGTTTCTCGACGCTAACGCTTCCACCGAAACCCATTGCCTGATTTCCGATATCCAGATGCCGGGAATGAGCGGTGTCGAGATGCTTGAACAACTCGTCGCGACGGGCTTTCACATTCCCACGATATTCATTACCGCCTATCCCGCAGCAGCTCCGCCACTGGGCGCTCATGCCCCGGAGTTGGTTGCCTGTCTGCCCAAACCCTGTGACGGCGACAGGCTGCTGAACTGCATCGAAGCCGCCCTGCTCCAGCGCCACTGATCCGAATCCCCCTCTGCGTTACCTGTTTTGCAGCTCTCCAGCAGCCATTGGGCGGCAGCCACCTGCCACCCGACTGTCGAGCGCCAATCAGTTCGGCTCACTTTTTGAGAGGCGTCACCAGCGGCATGTCATCGCTGTCGACGACGAACACCGCCAACAGGCGTGCTGGTTGACTGTCGCTGGCGTTGGCGCTGACTTCGTGCACGGAGCCCGGCTCCTCCACGAAGTTTTCGCCGACGTGGTAGACCTTTTCCGGCTCGCCTTTTATTTTGATGCGAAACGAGCCTTCCAGGACCGTTGCATAGATGAAAGCCGTTTTCGGATGGGTATGCGCTGGCGAGGCTGCGCCCGGCCCATACTCGACGACCACGCCTTTCATGCTCTTGCCAGGAATGTTGGGAATGGGACGGTCGAACACCACCGTCACCTTGCCGGGAGGCGGCTCAGCGGCCGACGCCGCGCCGATCGAAAGCACTGTGAAAACAGCGGCCAACAGCATGCGAGTAACCATGGCATTTGCTCCTACGTGGGTGGGAATGTGATGGTGCGATTGTCAGCGGTTCGCCGACAGGGCAAACCAGTCTTCGAAGCGGATCGCACCCAGACGCGCGCTCTTGCCGGCGGTCAACGATTGGTCGTCGAGCACGGCGCCGAAGTAGCGGGCGTTCACGTCCGGCACGACTTTGCGGTTGTCCCCGGTTGCCTGCATAAAGCGCCTGACCAGTTCGTCGATCGGCAGGGCTTCGGGACCGGCGACTTCGACCGTGCCATTGACCGGCGCAGCCAGTACGACATCGGCCAGCGCCGCCACCACGTCGTCGGACGCTATTGGCTGGATCAGCGCCGGCGAAGCGCGAACCTCCTCACCTACGGTGAACGACTGGACAATGCCGCCGACAAATTCGAAGAACTGTGTGGCACGCAGCAACGTGTAAGGAATGCCGGATGCCTTGATGATGTTTTCCTGCGCAACTTTGGCCCGGAAGTAACCGTTTTCAGGCAGCCGCTCGGTTCCGACAATCGACAGGGCAACGTGATGGCGAACCCCGGCAGCCGCTTCGGCAGCCAGCAGATTGCGGCTCGACGTTTCGAAGAAGTCGAGGACGGCCTGGTCCTCCCACGACGGCGCGTTGGCTACATCGACCACCACATCAGCGCCATCCATCGCTTCGGCAAGGCCTTCGCGAGTGATGCTGTTCACGCCAGTGCTGGGGCTGGCGGCGAACGCGTCGTGGCCGCGCTCGCGCAGGGTGTTCACAAGTTTCGATCCAATGAGGCCGGAGCCTCCGATAACGACGATCTTCATGGGTTCTCTCCACTTGTCGACGGCAATCATTGCGTCGGTGTGGAGCAAGATTGCCTGCACGCGCGCGGCGAGTCCTTGCGCCGGGCTTGGGTTTGCCTTGGCGAACGCTTGGATTTACGTCCAAAGAAATTCTTGATCGTCCAGCGGCCCTTGCCGCTGACGGTGCAGCGGCGTTCGACCTGCCGTATCATCAGCGTCAGATACCAATCGCCAGTCGCCTGGGACACGGAGTTGAGGGCGCTTCGCCAGGGGATGCTCACTTTGCAGTTCGCATTTGATGACTTCGTGCTCGATCAGGATCGCCGGGAGCTGACCTTGCGCGGACAAGTCGTGGCCGTCGGCCCGCAGGTCTTCGATCTGTTGCTGCTGTTCGTCAGCAACCCCGATCGCGTGGTCAGCAAAGACGACTTGCTCGAAGCCGTCTGGAGCGGCCGGATCGTCTCGGAATCGACGATCACCAGCCACATCAATGCGGTGCGCAAGGCCGTCGGCGATACCGGCGAAGAACAGCGCCTTGTGCGCACGGTCGCCCGCAAGGGTTACCGCTTTGTCGGGCAGGTCAATGTCGAAAATAACGGGCAACAGCGCCAGCCCGACATCAACGAACACGCGATTTTTTCCAGGCAAACGCCCTCCTCTGCGCTGGTGCTCCCGGACAAACCCTCGATTACCGTTTTGCCCTTCCAGAACCTCAGTGGCGATCCGGAGCAGGAATATTTCGCCGACGGCGTCGTGGAGGACATCATCGCCGCCCTGTCGCGCATCCGCTGGCTGTTCGTCATTGCGCGCAATTCGAGTTTCACGTTCAAGGGCCGGGCGGTGGACGCCAGAGGCGTTGGCCAGGAATTGGGCGTTCGTTACGTGCTGGAAGGCAGCGTGCGAAAGTGCGGGAACAAGGTGCGCATCACCGGGCAATTGATCGACGCAACGAACGGCACGCACATCTGGGCGGAGCGTTTCGAAGGCCTGCTCGACGACATCTTCGAGCTACAGGATCAGATCGCCGAAAGCGTGGTCGGCGCCATCGCGCCGCAACTCGAACGGGCAGAAATCGAACGCGCCAAACGCAAGCCGACGGACAGCCTCGACGCTTACGATTACTACCTGCGCGGCATGGCCAAATTGCACAGCGGCAATCGGGAGGCCATCGAGGAAGCGCTACCGATGTTCTACACGGCCATCGAACTCGATGCAGAATTTGCCTCGGCCTACGGCATGGCTGCCTGGTGCCACTTCTGGCGCAAGCTCAATGGCTGGATGAACGATCGGCCTGCCGAGATTGCCGAAGGAATTCGGCTCGCGCGCCTGGCGGTGACGCTTGGCCGCGATGATGCGGTCGCATTGACGCGCGGCGGGCATGCGCTGAGCCACCTCGCCGGCGAGGTCGACGGCGGCATTGCCCTGCTCGACCGGGCGCGCCTGCTCAACCCCAACTTCGCGCCCGCCTGGTTCCTCGGCGGCATCTTGCGTGCGCTGCACGGTGAAACCGACGCGGCCATCAAGGACTTGAGCCATGCCGTTCGCTTGAGTCCGCTGGACCCGGAAATGTTCCGGATGCAGGTCGGCATGGCGCTGGCGCACTTCTTCGCCGGACACTTTGATGCCGCTACGGACTGGGCGGAAAAGGCCTTGGGCAACTTGCCCAGCCTGCTGCCTCCGGTGGCGTTGGTGGCGGCCTGTCATGCACTCAGCGGGCGCCTGGATAAAGCGAAAGTGGCGATGCAGCGCCTGCACGAACTGGACCCCTCTTTGCGCATCTCCAACCTCAAAGACTGGCTGCCGATCCAGCGCCCCGAAGACTTCGCCCGGTTCGCCGATGGACTGCGGTTGGCGGGGTTGCCGGAGTGATCGCAACTGGCTGGTCCCTGGGCTACTGACAACACCCCTTTCCTACCCGGCAAAAACACGACGCCTTGATCTCCACATCCGCCCGCGCCATCGCCAGGTTGAGCCGCACTTGCGCAGCCGCCGCTTCGGCATCACGCCCCAGTCGTTTCAGACATTCCACATAGCCGTGCAAGCTCCAGACATTATCCAAATGCCACGACGCGCGGCTGAGGGTGTTGTCCAGGCCGAGGTCGGCGCTGTAGGCGTGCAACGCCTCTTCGACCCTGCCCTGCTCCAGCAGCAGCGCACCGAGTGCGTGGCGCACCGGTTGCATCCAGCCCCAGGGTTCGTCGTAGGGCAAGTGGTCGTCCAGTGATTGCGCTTCGCGCAGGTGGGCGAAGGCTTCGTCGACGTTGCCTTTGCGGTACTCGATTTCGCCGCGCAGCATGCCGGCCGCCACGGCCAGGATGTCGTTGCATTGGTTGTTGAACAGGTAGCGCGTATCCGGCACTCGGGCCCACGCTTCGAGGAACAGGTGATGCTCGGTTTCGGCGGCGTCGACTTGCCCGCAAGCCGCATGGGCCACGCCTTTGGCGTAATGCAACATGGCGGTGGTCACGCAGTACAGCGCCTGGTCATCCGGTAGCGGTGTGGCGAGGATGTCGTGCCATTTGCCGAAGCGGATCTGCACGTGGACCTTCATCGACACGAAGCTTTCCAGCCAGTCGGCCATGGGCGGTTGCTCGACGCGCAGCAGTTCTTCCTTGATGGTTTCGCTCAGTTGCTCGGCGGCTTCCAACGCCGGTTGGTATTGGCCGAGGAACATCGCCGAGTAGAGTTTGAAGTGGTAATTGTGGCTGCGGTACAGCGTGTAGAAGTTGATCGGGCCTTCCTGTGCCAGGTATTGGCTGTCGGCCTGGATCGCCCGGTGATTGGTGATCATGGCGCCACGGTAATCACCGCAGAGCACGTCGATGTGCGACGGCATGTGACGCAAGTGTCCGGCATCCGGCACCAGGTCGCGCAGGACATCGCCGGCGCGTAACGCCCGTTCCGGGTACGGCGACATTTCCATGGTGTGAACGTACATGTGCAGCACACCGGGGTGCGGCGCATCGCCGTGCTGCTCCATGCGTTGTAACGCTCGTTCGAGCACGGCCACTGTCTCAAGGGTGTCGGCACCGGCTGCCGGTTCGCCGGTTTTCAGATCCCATAACTGCCACGGCGTGCGATCGATCAGCGCTTCGGCGAACAGCGCCACCACGTCGGGGTCGTCGGGGAAGGATTGGTAGACATCGCGCATGGACGCCGCGTAGGCATCGTTCCAGCTGAAGAGTTCGTCAACGCTATTGGCCTGTTCGGCCTGGTAGCGTTGCGGGAGCGCGCGGATCAGCGCCTGCTCCACCGGCGTTGCGCCGTCGAGACGCACCAGCGCTATTTGCGTCGCCAGCCGGGCCTGGGCCACGGCTTCCTTGAGCTCTTGTTCGATGAAGGCGTCCCAGCGTTTGTTGTAGTTGGGACCCGAGGCGTAGGCGATGCCCCAGTAGGCCATCGCGCAATTGCGATCGTGTTCGAGGGCCTTCTGGAAACAGCGGATGGATTCGTCGTGGTTGTAGCCGTAGCACCACATCAGGCCACGGTCGAACCAGAGCTGGGCTTGTGGCGAACTCGTTGTCACCGGGCGGCTGTAGGTGCCCAAATCGTAGTAGTCGTGCATCGGTTTATCCTCTAGATCAGAGCATGAAACCTGCGAAGAACCAGCATACCCCCACGCTACTGGCCGGGCCGTGCAGCCGACGACAGGCTACGCCGCATCATCACGCCCACAAGGGGTATGCCGTTCGCCCTATCAATGTTGTCGATGTTCACCATCACTTCAATGAAGTTCTCTTAAAAAATCCACCGCGTAACATCTGCTCCATACCAACCCATAACACCCCGGAGCACACGATCATGAAACGCCAAACCATCCTCAGCATCGCTTTCTCGATCTTCGCAGTTAACGCTTTCGCCGCTACCTCTGCTCAACCTGTGGTCGCTGAAGGCGGCTCGGATCGACTGATCGAAAGTCGTGTGGCTGAAGGTGGTTCGGATCGTCTGATTCAGAATCGTGTGGCTGAAGGCGGCTCGGATCGCCTGCTGGAAAAGCGTAACGCTGTAGCGGCCGATGGTTCGGATCGTTTGAAAGGTAATGAAGTGGCTGCCGATGGTTCTGATCGTCTGCAAGGCAACACCGTTGCCGCTGATGGCTCGGATCGCCTGAAAGGTAACGAAGTGGCCGCCGATGGCTCCGACCGTCTGCTGCGCAACCTTGTCGCTGAAGGCGGTGCCGATCGCCTGATCAAGTACCGCGCTGCATAAACACTTTGCTTCACCGCTCCACCCGCAAAAAGCCCGGCCTGATCAGCCGGGCTTTTTCGTGTTCGACATCATGCGACCGCTTGAAATTTCTTGCGGTACGCCGCTGGCAACAATCCCACACGCTGGCGGAAGAGCCTGCGGAACGAGTTACCGTCTTCGTAGCCCACCGCATAAGTGATGCTGTCCAGGGTCATGCGGGTGGATTCCAGCAGCTGTTTGGCTTTCTCCAGACGCAGGGTTTGCAGGTAGGTAATCGGCGTATAGCCCGTCGCGTCCTTGAAGCGCCGCTTGAAATTGCGTACGCCGAAACCGAATTGCTGGGCGATGTCATCGATCAGCAACGGCTGGTCGAAGTGTGTCTCAAGCCAGTTCTGCGCCCGCAGCACTTCACCATCGCCATGGTTTTTCGGCAATGACCACATCACATACACCGACTGCTCGCTGCGCACCGAGTCGACCAGCAAATACTTGCCGCACTTCTGCGCCAGTTCCAGTGAAGCAAAGCGACGCACCAAATGCAGTAGCAGGTCCATGGCGGCACTCGCGCCGCCGCTGGTGATCACGCGCTGGTCTTCGCAGATGATCTGCATTTCCTCAAGACACGCCGCGCTGTAGCGGCGACGAAAGAGGTCGGCAAAGGCCCAGTGCGTGGTGCTGCGAACGCCATCCAGCAACCCCGCTTCGCCCAACATGAAAGCCGCCGTGCACATCGACGCCACCACCGCGCCCTGCGCGTGTTGTTGACGCAGCCATGGGCCATACACTGCGAAGGTCGGCAAGGCGTCTTTCAGGGTGAAAAGGAATCCGGGGATCAGCACCAGATCGGTTCGCGGGATCTCGGCGATGGACCGGTCTGCGCGTAACGTCTGCCCTCCCCACGCGGCGACTTGCGCGCCATCCAGCGATGCACTCACCACCTCGAACGGCGAGTCTTCGGCGAACAGGTTCGCAGCGCTGAGCACTTCCAGGGCCAGGGTCGCGCTGGCGGCGGAACATTGATCAGCCAGAAGCAAGGTGATGTGCATAAAAACCCCTGTTGCGCTTTTCGCATGAAAAAAGTCATTTGCGCACCTACCTTAGCCGATTTCCGACGCCTAAAGTGCAGCCATCACTTCATCATCGGCGTACTTATGAATCTCTGGTTCCGACTGTTCCTCATGCTGTTTCGTCGTCCGTGGCGCAAGCCCGTGGATGCCTTGGCCACCACCGTCGTGCACATGCGCGTGTGGCCGCTGGATCTGGACCTCAACCGGCACGTCACCAACGGCCGCTATTTCACCCTGGCCGACATCGGGCGCATGGATTACGTGCTGCGCAGTGGCGCATTTCGTGTGGCGCTGCGCAACAAGGCGGTGCCCATCGTCGGCGATACCTGGGGCAAGTTTCGTCGTGAGTTGAGGCTGTTCGAAGCGTTTGAAATTCACACGCGGATGCTCGGCTGGGATCACAAGTGGAGCTTCATGGAGCACCGTTTCGTGAGCAATGGCCGAGTGGTTGGCGTGGTGGTGATGCGCGGCCTGTTCCGTGCAGCGAAAGGCACGGTGCCGCCCGGCGAATTTGCTCGCGAACTGGGGTTGCCGGAGCAATCTATGGAAATGCCACAGTGGCTGACAGATTGGTCGCAAAGCTGCGACGACATGAGCCTTCAGCTGCGGGACGAAGAGGCACCGCGTACCCGGCAGGCACAGACCGTCGAATGACAGTCTCAGGGGCACGCTCTATCCTGTCGCCTTCACCCACTGCCCGGAGACACCCGTGCCGCCCCTGACCGCCCGCGAGGTTTACCAGCAATTGCGCGATGCAGCCCTGGACTTGCGCCCGCTCAAGCGCCTTGAAGATCAACCCGGTCCGGTGCATGTCGACATCGAGCATTGGCGTTTTAGCCTTGATGTCGATGGCACACACCTGCGCCACTGCCTGCATTGCCAGAGCCCGGACGGTCGCGAATTCAACGGCGGACAGCGCTTCGGCACCGACCCGGTGAGCTTGCTCAGCACCTGGGAACTGGCACAGATTGAACGACTGTTGGCCGCCACTGTAACGGGTTGAATACACTGTCGTGTTTCATGCCTCGGGCTCAGCTGTGATACATAAGACCTGATGCGCATCCCATGCCCAAGAGGTTTGCTTATGTTCCACTGCCCACGCCTGCCGCAATTGCTGAGCTGTGCCCTGCTCGGCATACTCGCCAGCGGCGCCCAGGCCGCCACCGCTGCACCCGAAACCCTGCAACCGCTGCTGAACACGATCAACGAGCGCCTGAACATTGCTGATCAGGTGGCATTGACCAAGTGGGACAGTGGCAAACCGATCCAGGATACCGCCCGGGAAGCCTTGGTGATTGCCAACGCCAAAAAGCAGGCCGTCGAGCGCAAAGTGGACCCGGACGAAGCCGCAGAATTGATCGCCGCGCAGATCGAAGCCAACAAACTGGTGCAGTACGGTTTGATCGCTCAGTGGCAGGCGGCGCACAAGGCGCCGGATGTGCCACGACCGGACCTCAATCAGATCCGCCCCAAACTCGATGAACTGCAAACCCGTCTGTTGCAGGAGTACGCCGATTTCGTGCCCTACCGCGTCGACCCGGAATGCCCAGCGTGGCTGGCCGAACAGCGCTCCGCCCTGATCAAGGATGCCCTGCACGGCCAGGCCCTGATCCGCGCAACCGGGGAATTGTGCGTCACCGATCAATGACCACGAATACGGCGCAGGGCAACCATTGACTGCGTCAATAGTCACCATTAACTCAATGAAGTTCTCTTAAAAACTCCAGGGCGTAACATCAGCTCCATACCAACCAACAACACCCCGGAGCATACGATCATGAAACGCCAAACCATCCTCAGCATCGCTTTCTCGATCTTTGCAGTTAACGCTTTCGCCGCAACTTCTGCCCAACCTGTCGTCGCTGAAGGCGGCTCGGATCGACTGATTGAAAGCCGTGTAGCTGAAGGTGGTTCGGACCGTCTGATCCAGAATCGTGTGGCTGAAGGCGGTTCTGATCGCCTGATCGAAAACCGCGTCGCTGCTGATGGCTCGGATCGTCTGCAAGGCAACACCGTCGCCGCTGACGGCTCGGATCGCCTGCAAGGCAACACCGTCGCTGCCGATGGTTCGGATCGTCTGCAAGGCAACGCCGTCGCCTAAACGAAATGCTTCACCGCAATACCACGAAAAGCCCGGCCTGATCAGCCGGGCTTTTTCGTGGGCGTTGAAAAGAGTTCAACGTCATCGGCAATTTCCTGCAAAGGCGCCGGACCTATCCCATGTAACAAAAGGATCAGGCTGATATTCATGGCGTGCGTAAAGGTTTGAAATATGGGACTGGCAACTCAATTGGCCGGAACGCATCGAGCCACTGATCAAGCTGCGGTTGACCCCAAAGCCCCCGTTCAACCAGAATGCTGGAGGTAGCGCCAATGTAGCTACAAATCAACGATGAGGTTACTGCCATGGGTGCATTACTTAAAACGACGGACGTGCGTTGCCGCATTGATGAGGATTTGAAAGCACGAGCTACCGAAGTCTTGAGCGCTTGTGGACTGAGCATCAGTGATGCCATGCGTCTGTTTCTTCGACAAGTAGTAGCGACTCAGGGACTTCCGTTTGAAGTTCGCGTCCCATCGGAGAAAACAGCTCGCGCCATGATGGAAGCACGCGAAATTCGCCAGCGCTTCGACTCGATAGACGAAATGCTGAGGGACGTTGATGGCGAAACCGGAGAAAAAGCAAAAACGCGCTGAACTGCCCAAGCAGTGTGCACAGACCTCGGAATTCAAGAAGTCATGGGAACGTTACAAGCGTGCCGGGCGCCGTGACATGAATGAGGTTCGTCAGGTAATGGTCATGCTTTTTCTGGGAGACCCATTACCAGCGCAGTACCTGGACCATGCGTTGTCGGGGGATTGGACTGGTTTTCGAGAGTGTCACATTGGTGGTGACTTCTTGATGATTTATGAACACACGCGCTCCGACCTACTGACATTTGTCGATCTCGGAAGTCACTCGGAACTGTTCAAGTAACACGGTACTTCATCTGCGATACAACAAACCTCGATTGATTCGGGCTTTTTCGTGGGCGGAATTTAAGCGAATCTAGGCTCCCCTTTCCGGAAACCTGCGCATGAGCAAAACCGAAGCCCTGACCAAAATCATGCTTGGCCCCGTGTTGCTGATGCAGGGCATGTACACGCGGCGCGTCACACCGAAATTGCCGGAGGCCGAGGGTGAGCGCCAAGGGCTGGTCGGCAATGGCGAGGCGCTGCGTTTGCTGATTCTCGGCGACAGTGCGGCGGCGGGTGTCGGGGCAGCGACTCAGGCTGAAGCGCTGAGCGGCCAGGTGGTCAGTCGTCTGGCCAAGGATTATCAGGTTGGGTGGACGCTCTGGGCGCGGTCGGGTCTGGATTCGCAAGCGCTGCTGGAACTGCTCGAACAACATGCCGCGCAAACCTTCGATGTCGCGCTGCTGTCCATCGGCGTCAACGATGTGACCAGCACGATCACCGATACGCAGTGGATCGCCCGTCAACAGCAGTTGCTGGACGTGCTGCTCGACAAGTTCGGGGTCAAGCTGGTCGTCATCTCCCCTCTTCCGCCGATGCACCTGTTTCCCGCGCTACCGCAACCACTGCGCTGGTATCTCGGTAACCGCGCGGCGCGTTTCAATGCGCATCTTGAGAGACTGGCGGATCGTCAGGATCGCTGTAGGATGCTGACAACCCATTTGGCCCCCGTGGCCGGGGCGATGGCGCGGGACGGTTTCCATCCGGGCCCGGCCATCTACAGCGTGTGGGCAAATGACGCCGCGCAGGTCATCGCCCGACAGTTTGGTCACACCGCATCAGGCACGCTTTGAACAACAACAAAAAACAGGAGTTGAATATGTCTGAACTGCAATTGCACCCCAAAGCCGCGGAGTCCTTGAACCTGTGGCACGCGATGATCCGCACCGGTGACTTGAAGGCCTTGCCTGCGTTGCTGGACGAGCAAGCGGTGTTCCGTTCGCCAATGGCGCACACGCCGTATCCGGGCGCGCCGGTGGTATCGATGATTCTCAACACGGTGTTCGAGGTGTTCGAGGACTTCACCTACCACCGTGAACTGGCGACCGCCGACGGCCTGAATGTGGTCCTCGAATTCAGCGCCAAGGTTGATGGTAAACAGCTCAAGGGCATCGACATGATCCGCTTCAACGAACAGGGAAAAATCGTCGACTTCGAGGTCATGGTCCGGCCAATGAGTGGTTTGCAGGCCTTGGGCGAAGAAATGGGTCGACGTCTCGGCGCTTACCTGGCGGCCAGCAAAGCCTGATCGTTGTGCAACACCGGTCGAGATTTCGGCACGACCTGCAACTCGACCGGCTCACAGAGCAACGCACTGCAGCGCGAACGTAACCAGCGCTGGCCAGAGTCATCGTGCACCGCTGCGCGCCAGACCATCGAAAGCTCCGGTGCCGGCAGTTGCAACGGAGCCGGCTCGGCTCTCATTCCCGGCACAGACGCCATCGCCTTGGCCACGTAATCCGGCACGATGCCAAGCATGTCGCTTTGCGCCAGCAACCCCGGCAATGCACTGAACTGCGGGACGGTCAGCACCACTTTGCGTTGCCGGCCCAGCAGGCTCAAGGCATGGTCGGTGTCATCCGAGGCGCTGCCCACGGACGACACCACCACATGCGGGCGCCGACAGAACTCGTCCAGGCCCAACGGACCGGATCGGGTGTCAAACCGCAACAGCATTGGCCGGATCGGCCGCAAGCCTTTGCGTCGGGCATTCGCCGGCAGGTCGAGGGTATGGCTGATGCCTACTGAGATGTCGCCGTTGACCAGTCTTTGCGACATCTGCTGCTGATCGACCCGATGCACAATCAACTTGATGCTCGGCGCCTCGACCCGCAGTTGCCGTAACAGCCGCGGCAGCAACGCGTACTCGACATCGTCGGACAGGCCTACGTGAAAGGTCGCCTCGCTGGTGTGCGGGTCGAACGATTGGCAACGGCTCAACGCGGCGGCGATGCCATCCAGCGCCGGTGCCAGGTTGGCGAAGATTTCCTCGGCCCGTGCGGTCGGTTCCATCAATCGCCCGCAACGTATGAACAACGGGTCATCGAACAACACGCGCAAACGGCCCAGGGCACCGCTGATGGTGGGCTGCCCCAGGAACAGCTTTTCGCCGACGCGGCTGACATTTCGCTCATGCATCATCGTCTCGAAAACCACCAGCAGGTGGATATCGGCACGACGCAGGTCATTTCTGTTCATGAGGTTCGCTACCCGGCACGCGGCCATTTGAGTTCGGGAAGGTGCCTGAACAGGGTATGGCGGCGGGGGCAAAAGGTCTGTCGTACCTGCGGACAGCGCGATCATGCATTAGGTGAGTGCGTTGATACTTCCGTATAACTCCCGCAAAAAAAACCTATTCCAATTAAGCACTTCCTCGACTTTTCCACTGAAGCGCCATTCGCTGCCATGGCAGTTTTTTCGGGTTTTTTGTCCTAACGGGGTGCGAGCCCGTGCTTCTAGGATACTGAACCGATTCTCCGCCCCCAGCCCGAACAAACCACCGAGGCGCGCATGATCGAAATCCCTAAAAAAAAGCCTGCCAACGCACGCAGCGCGCCCGCCTCTGCAAAAGGAACCTACAGCAAGATGCTGTACAACTCAGGACAAAGGGCCTCTCGTCACTTGCTCGGCCTCAACCTCAAGCCGTTGGAAAACCTGTTGGTGTGGCTGATGGGATTGGTCGTGGCGTGCGGGATCCTGATCAACACCGAAACCCAATCCGACCTCACTACCACCACGCTCTACATCGCGTTGTTGCTGATGGCGATCAACCTGTTGTCGATCAGCGCGGTGATCGTGGTCGCGTTGTTCTGCATGTTGGTGCTGACGTCGATGTGCCTGTATCACGGCGGATTCAGCCGCTGGGACTCGGTCACGGACTTGCTGCGCAGCTTGACCGTGTTGGCGGCAATCATTTTTCTGGCGCTGCGCAGCAAACGGGTCTCCGACAACCTGCGTCACAAGGAAGTCTACATGGTCGGGGCCCAGCGCCTGACCCAGACCGCGTGCTTCGGCTTTCGCGCGGACCTTGGGAAAATGGGCTGGTCGGAGCAGGCGGCACGGATACTCGAATACCCGGCGGGCGCACCCTCCTCGGTGGACTTGTTCCTGGCGCGAACCCACCCCGATGACCTGCCGCTGGTACTGGCCGGTTTTGACAAGGCCGCACGCCACGCAACCTTGATCGAGGTCAAACACCGGTTGCTGATGCCTGACGGGCGCATCAAGTATTTGCACATGTTTGCCACACCGCTCGGCAGCTTTGAGTACCTGGGCGCATTGATGGACGTGACCGCCAGCAAACTGGCCGAAGAAGCACTGTGTCGCGCCCAGACCCAATTGGCCCATGTCACCCGCGTGACGACGTTGGGCGAACTGGCCGCCTCCATCGCCCATGAAGTCAATCAACCGCTGGCAGCGATCACCAGCAGCGCCGAAGCCTGCCGCAATTGGCTCGGGCACCCGCAACCCGATGTATTCGAAGTACGCCAGTCACTCGAACGAATCATCGCCAGCTCCAACCGAGCCAGCGAAATCACCCATCGCGTCAGGGCCTTGTCGCGCAAATGCGGCCCGCTGCGCCAGAACGAATCACTCAACGACATCGTCAGCGAGACCCTGAGCCTGGTTCGCTATGAGTTGGCGCATCACAAGATCACCCCGAAAATCGAGCTGACCGCGTTCGGCGGCCAGGTCAGCGCCGACCGCGTGCAATTGCAGCAAGTGATCATCAACCTGATCATCAATGCTTGCCAGGCCATGGACGCGGTCAGCCCTGGCGAGCGGGCGCTGTGCATCCGCACCAGGGTGAAGGACAACGAAGCAGTTCTCGAAGTGGCCGATCAAGGCCCCGGCATTCCCGCCGAAGTCTTGCCGCAATTGTTCACGCCATTTTTCACCACCAAGGCAAACGGCCTCGGCATGGGGCTTTCCATTTGCCGTTCGATCATCGATTTCCACGAAGGGCGGATCTGGGCCACCAGCACAAGCGGCCAGGGCAGCTCGTTCCTGTTTGCCCTGCCGATACGCGTTGCCAACGATCAAGGTTTCGCAGCGGCCATTTAATACACAGGTATGAGTGCCGCCTGCCCGGCTGACAATTAATGTAGCGCCCCTCGCCAGGAATAAAGCGAGGGCGGTTGCACGTCCAACCCTTGGGAACCCGCAATGAACGAACAGCACCCACTCCACAAAATCACCCGGAACGAGTCCATGGTTTTCATCGTTGATGACGATGCGCCGCTGCGCGAATCCCTCGGCAGCCTGTTGCGTTCCATCGGCCTGCGGGTCGAGTTGTTCGGTTCGGTCGCCGAGTTCATGAAGTACCAGCGTCCGGACACGGTCAGTTGCCTGGTGCTGGATGTGAGGCTGCAAGGCAGCAGTGGCCTGGACTTTCAAAACGAACTCGCCGCCGCCGGTATCAACGTGCCCATCGTGTTCATCACCGGGCACGGCGACATCGCCATGACCGTGCGGGCAATGAAAGCCGGAGCGGTGGATTTCCTGACCAAGCCCTTTCGCGAACAGGACCTGATCGATGCGGTGTGCGCCGCCCATAGCAGGGACAAACAGCGACGCGAATCCGAGCGCCACGCCGATGAATTGCGCTCACGGCACCAGACGCTGAGCGCGCGGGAACAAACGGTCATGGCGCTGGCCGCCTCGGGTTTGATGAATAAACAGATAGCCGGTGAAATCGGCTTGAGCGAAATCACCGTAAAAATCCATCGCGGCCAGGCCATGCGCAAAATGGGTGCGCGATCCTTTGCCGATCTGGTGCGCATGTCTGAGGTGATCTCGGCCCAGCCAGTAATCAGGTGACTATACCCACGTATACTGTGCGCCCTTTCAGGACGGCGTATCTTGCAAGGATGGCGCAGAGCCTATTTAGTGCTCTGTGCTACCAGGCAGGACACCACTATGTGCAATAAGGCAATGATTGCCGTTGTCGATAACGATGAATCCGTTCGAATGGCGCTGGACAGTTTATTGCGATCCTATGGTTATACAGTGCGAACCTACGAAGGCGCGCATGAGTTTCTCTTCTCCGATGGCCCGGTTAATACGTCCTGTTTGATCTCCGACATACAAATGCCGGAAATGGACGGCATCACCATGTATGAAGAGTTGGTGGCCAAAGGCATTCATATCCCGGTGATTTTCATAACCGGGAACCCCTACGCGCAGCGCCCGCCGCGCACCGGCGCCATGAAACCCATTGCCTTTTTCCCCAAGCCTTTCTCCACCGAAAAGTTGCTCGCCTGTATCGAAACGGTCCTTAACCGACGCAACTAACATCTGCCGATTCAAGCAACTAACACCTTGGTATAGCTCGTTAATACCTAGTCATACTTCGGCTGACCCTATGTAGCAGTGTCAGATCCAGACCCCTCGAATAACATCTGTTCCAGATCAAGCCGAACCCGACTGTTTAGTGATGCTTTCTCGCGTCGCAAGTGGTCAACCGCCGCGATGGCGCTTACATCGCACATTCTTTTTTACGCCCTCGATTGTTCTTCAGGAGCTAAACAATGAAACAGCAAATTTTGATTATTGGTGCAGGGTTCGGTGGGGTCTGGAGCGCATTGAGCGCCGCCCGTCTGCTGGACAAGCACGATCGAAATGACGTCGAGATCACCGTATTGGCTCCTCAGGCCGAACTGCGCATCCGCCCGCGCTTCTACGAGCCTGACGTGCACACCATGAAGGCACCACTGAACGATTTGTTCGACGCGGTGGGCGTGAAATTCGTCAAAGGCTCGGCCGAGATCATCGACGAGAAAAGCAAAACCGTCAGCTACATCAACGCCGCGGGCATTGAGGGCAAGCTGAGCTACGATCGCCTGGTGCTGGCCGCTGGCAGCAAGCTGCAGCGTCCACCCGTTGAAGGCATGCTGGAACATGCGTTCGACGTCGACGAGATCGAATCGGCCAGCCGCCTGGAAGCCCACATCAAATCGCTGAAAGACAAACCGGACAGCACCGCCCGCAACACCGTGGTGGTGGCTGGCGGTGGTTTCACCGGCATCGAGACCGCCACCGAAATGCCGGCGCGCCTGCGTGCCGTGCTCGGTGAAAACGCCGACATCCGCGTGATCGTGGTCGAACGCTCACCGAAAATCGGATCAGCCCTGGGCGAAGGCATCAGTCCATCCATCGTCGAGGCTTCGGAGTATCTGGGCATCGAGTGGGTTGTCGGCGCCACCGTTGCCTCGGTCGATGCCAACGGCGTCACCCTCGCCGACGGTCGACGCATCGAATCCAACACCGTGATCTGGACCGTCGGTTTCCGCGCCAACTCGCTGACCGAACAAGTGCAAGGCACCCGCGATCATCAGGGTCGCCTGCATGTCGATCAGAACCTGAAAGTGCGCGGTCACGCTGATGTCTACGCCAGCGGTGACGTGGCTTACGCCGCGACCGATGACCTGGGCAACTTCGCGGCGATGTCCTGCCAGCATGCGATTGCCCTGGGCCGTTATGCCGGCAACAACGTTGCCGCCGAGCTGCTGGGCGTCGAGCCGATGGCCTACAGCCAACCCAAATACGTCACCTGCCTGGACCTGGGCGCCTGGGGCGCGGTGTTCACCGAAGGTTGGGATCGCCAGGTGAAACTGGTGAAAAAGGAAGCCAAGGACCTCAAGACCCAGATCAACACCGTGTGGATCTATCCGCCGGCGGCTGATCGTGCCACCGCATTGGCGGCAGCCGACCCGCTGATTCCGGTGGCCTGAAGACGACGGATGCGGCCGTGAATGCCACGGCCGTGACACTTCAAAACGGAGGTGATCGAAATGTATGGTTTTTTTGAGCATCCGTATCAGGTTTTGAAGTTGTCCCACGCCATGCTCATCGGCGGACTGATCGCGTTAGTGGTCGGGGCGATTCTGGCCTACGGCCTGGATCAATACCTGTCGCTGCCCAGCGTGGTGATGGCCCATGCCATGACGATTCTTGGCCCGACGGCCATCAAGCTCGGTTATGTGATGCGCCTGCTGACGCTGCATCGCCTGCGGCGCCAGCAAGTCATCGATTCGCCTGGCCTTGCCAGGTGATGTGAAGCTCAACGCCTGTATCCCGGACAGCCCACTCCTTGCTGGCCCGGGACATTTCCCAAGCGCCCGCCACTGGTTTTTCTGGCGGGCGTTTTTTCTCAAGCCGGATCGACCCGACATCGCGCTAAACATTTGCTCCAAAGGATGGATGACCAGCCCGTTTCAGCAGCGCTTTTGCACCACAACACCAACACCCCTCACAAAGAGTTTGCCCGGCATTACCGATGCCTTGCGAGTTGCCGTTCGATAGCAAAAATCCGGAAGAACAAATGTCTATCATTAAACGTTGCAAGAAACTTTTTATGTCAGATGCCGTCGCCTGGCTGGCCGCCATTGCAGCGGGATGCATGATCTTCATTACCAACGCCTATCTCGACCTCGATGTGGCTCCGACACTGTTCTACATCACCCTGGTGTTCATGTCGGCGAACTTCTTTCCTGTTCCTGTCTTCCTTGCCGTCGCCCTGGGTTGCGTGGCCATTCTGACCGCCACTTTTATTGCCGACGCAGGCTATCGTGATCACCGGTTGATCGCCGGATTCGTGCGCTGCCTGATTGCCTTGACCACCATTACCCTGCTGGCCCTGCGCAGCAAACGCGCGACCAACACGTTGCGCCGCAAAGAGGCGTTCTTCCTGGGCGCACAAAAACTCAGTCACACCGGCAGTGTCGGCTTCACCATCAATGACGAAGTCATCGTTTCGTGGTCGGACGAAGCTTCGCGCATTTTCGAATACCCGCTGGACGAAACACCGACGCTGGCGATGGTCCGGGGACGCACTCATCCCGATGACCTGGCGATTTTCGATAGTGTTCTGGAGCAGGCCGCGCGCCAGCAAAGCCTGATCGAAGTGGAACATCGGCTGGTCATGCCGGATGGCCGGATCAAGTACGTGCAGATGATCGCCAACCCGTTGTTCAAGAATGGCCGGCGCATTGAATACGTTGGCGCGTTGATGGACGTGACGGCGTCCAGACAATCCGAAGAAGCACTGTTTCACTCCCAGGCGCAACTCGCGCACGTGACGCGGGTGACGTCCATGGGCGAACTCGCGGCGTCCATCGCCCATGAAATCAATCAACCGCTGGCGGCGGTGATCACTAGCGGGGAGTCCTGCAAACGCTGGATCAATCGCCCTGAACCGAACCTCGAAGAAGCACGCCGTTCATTGGACCGGATCATTCAAAACTCGGCCCGGGTTTCCGATGTCATCGCCTGTATCAGGGCGCTGTCGCGTCAAAGTGAAGTGCAGCGCAAGGCAGAAGCGTTCGACGACATCGTCAGTGACTCACTGACGCTCATGCAACATGACATAGGCAACCACCATGTCCGCCCACACTCACAACTGGGCGCTCCCGGCGCGCATATCAAGGGCGACCGGATTCAACTGCAGCAAGTCATCATCAACCTGATCATCAATGCCTGCCAGGCCATGGCAACCGTGCATGACCGCACTCGAACGCTACGGATTCAGACCTCCGTGCAGGACAACGAGGCAGTGCTCGAAATCGCCGACTCCGGCACTGGCATCGACCAGGACATTCTCCCATCGCTCTTCGATCCGTTCTTTACCACCAAACCCACCGGCTTGGGGATGGGTCTCTCGATCTGTCGCTCGATCATCGAGTTCCACGGCGGGCGCATCTGGGTCAGCAGCACCGTGGGCGTCGGCACGCAGTTCCTGTTTGCAATTCCGCTGACCACCCTGAGACACGATGAATAACCCTCATCCACACCTGATGCCGCTACGCGGCGACACGGAGATCAAGCAGTGTCCATCGATGAACTGAACCACCGCTCTGAACACCAACACCCTGCGCACGCGCAACCGCGCACCGTCATCTTCGTGGCGTATCCGCAAATGGGTTTGCTGGACCTGACCGGTGCCCAGACCGTCTTCTGGGCGGCGACCCGCAGCCTGGCCGAACTCGGTTTGCCCGGTTATGACTTGCACACGGCCAGTCTGGACGGCGGGCCGATCCGCACCGGTGAAGGTCTGGTGGTGGAAACCCGGCGCCTGAGTGAACTGGCCGATAGTCCACCTGATACGTTGATCGTTCCCGGCTCGCCACACATGCGCCAGGTCATGGCCGACAGCGCGCCGCTGGTGGACTGGCTGCGCGTCGCTGCCGCCACGGCCAGGCGCACCACATCGGTGTGCAGCGGTTCGTTTTTCCTGGCCCGCGCCGGTTTGCTCGATGGCCTGCGTGTGGCGACTCACTGGCTGATGGCCGACATGTTCGAGCGGATGTTCCCGCAGGTGGAGCTCGACCGCGAGGCGATTTTCGTCCAGCAAGGCTCGGTGTGGACATCCGCCGGGGTCAGTGCCGGGATCGATCTGGCGCTGGCGATGGTCGAGGCGGACAACGGTCGAGAGGTGGCGATGCAGGTCGCACGGCGCATGGTGGTCTACTACCGTCGCCCGGACAATCAGGAGCAATGGAGCCCGTTGTTGCAGTCGCAATATCCGGCCGCCTGATCCGCAGGCCTTGCATCGGGCAAGGCCGCGTTCACTTTCTTTGCAGCAGCCATTGCAGCAAACCGGTTTTCTTGACCTCCACCGTTTTTTGCATGACCAGGGTCTGACGGATTTCCTGGCGCTGATCCTGCAAATTACTCAGGGCGGTTTTCAATTCAGCGAGGTGCTCCAACTGGCTGCCGAACAGGTTTTTCTCGATGCGAAACAGACGTCCGCTGGTAATGCTGCGGAACTCCCCACGCGAAGGTTTATCGGCAAGAATGCCCTCCTCGCCCAAGACTTCACCCGGCCCCATGCGCCCGACTTCCACCAGTTTTTCGTCGTCATGAATTGCCACCGACACCACGCCGGTGCTGATGATCATCAGGCAATCGGCAACCTCGCCGAATGCCAGAATCACCTCGTCGGCCTGATAGTCCACGGGGCTCATTTCATCGGCCAGGCGGTCACGCTCGTCATTGCTCAGTGAGCGGAATATCCGCACGTCCTCCAGCAACCGGCGTTGACGGTTCCAGTGCTGCTCGTCCTGGCCGTGGCCCCAGCTGACACCCGCGGCTTCGAGGTGACGATGGGCCAGGTCGAACATCAGGTTGCAGATTTCATTTTTGCTTTTGGCCGAGGCGATGAAGCCCTTGAGCTCGTACTCGGTGTAATCCAGGTGCGAGGCTTTGACCGAGACTTTGGCCGTGCGCGCCGGCAATAGCGCACGGGTGCCGCGCAAGGTTTTTTCCAGGGCATCGATGACCCGGCGCGGGCGCACACTGCTGGGCACGGCGATGATCACACTGACCCCATGCACATCACCCGGCCGACTGAAATTGATGATCCGCGCTTTCGCAGCCACCGAGTTGGGCACTACCGCAATGCCACCCATATCGGTCATCAAGTGGGTCGAGCGCCAATCGATTTCGACCACTTTGCCCTGGGTGCCGTCGATGGAGATGCTGTCATCGAGTTGGTAAGGCTTGGTGGTGTTGAGCACGATGCCGGAAAACACGTCGCTCAAGGTGCTTTGCAACGCCAGGCCGACAATGATCGCCATCGCTCCGGAGGTCGCCAGCAAGCCCTTGACCGGCAACTGCAGGACATACGCGGCGGCGCCGACAATGCCGATCAGGAAAATCACGGCGCCGAGCAGGTCGTACAGTAAACGCGCGCTGTGACCGGCCCGGGACGTCAGGCCATAGCCAACGATGATGGTCACGGTCCGGGCCGCGAACAACCACCAGCCAATGCCCAGCACCGTGCCCATCAGGTTGAGGACGGCGTCGTCCGGCCACAGTGGCGGTTGCAACGGGCTGATGCCGGCCAAGGTCATGACCCAGCTGAACGCCACAAAAATACCGATGCGAACGCACAGGCGCAGGTTGTGCCGCGTCGCGCCGATCAGTTGCCAGAGCGCCAGGTCGATCACGACCAGGATGACACCGCAGATCAACGGGTGAGTTTGCAGGAACGTGAACATCAATGATTTCTCCACTGCCCTTTTCAGCAGTCAGGAACCTGCGGGCGATTGCCGTCAAAAACAGATTAGCGCCGATGGGAGAAAACACCGCGAAGGCTGGCGACCAGCCTTGTGCATCTGATTGATCGGCACTGTAAGTTGCCCGAATGCGCCAGGCACTCCTACCTCAGTGCTAACCATTAATACCCAGGTATGACGAGGCTGACCCCCATGTGCTAGCGCGCTGTCTTGAGGTAGGAGTGTTATCCGGACCCCGTCGATTTACGCTGGTCACCTCGAATGAATCAACTCATCGCGCCGATGCGCTGGCCTGAGGACGGTTGTCATGAACGCACTGCAAAAGCTGTACATCGTCAGTCATCCGATGCGCATCAGCCGTTATGGTGCGCACACGTCCCTGTCCATCGCCGAGCGCGTCGAGATCATCGATGCATTGACGCAAACGCTGAGCACCACGCTGGGCATTCTCGCTCAGCTCAAACGGGGTCAGCAGAAACTGCACAACGTCAGCTTCCTGCCGGTTCAACAGCTGTTCCACCGGCTGGTGCGCACCAACACCGACTATGCCGAATTCCTCGTCACCGGCATCACTGACTTGGGCGGATATGCCGAAAGCGCATCGCTCTACGCCCTGAATGACACAAACGAGGCACAGTGTTTTGCCGATTGCCTGACAGGTATTTGCCAGGGAACGCGCCGCCTGCGGGCTTTCGATGCCTTGCTGCGTGATTACCGGGAATGCGCCATCGCCAACAAGGACAACGCCAGCAAACGTTTTTTCGAAGAATGCACCCGCCACACCGCGCGGTTCTTGTTGTTGATCGAGGATAACCTCAGCCATGAACAACCATGGTGAAGGCTCTATCTCAAGACTTGATATTGATAACCCGTCGCAACTAAGGCGAAAAACCAACCAAACATACCCAAGTATACTATTCCGCATTTTTGGAGCGCGTATCTTGCAAGTATGGCGGGCGCCACTTAGCGCCACTCGCAATGACGCAAGGTTTCTACATGTTCAACTCAGCTATTATTTCAGTTGTTGATGATGACGAACTTATTCTTGTCTCACTGGACAGTTTATTGCGCTCTTACGGTTACACGGTAATGACCTACAACAGCGCCTATGCGTTTCTTGAGTCCAGCGGGCCAGAGCAGACCCACTGCCTGATCTCGGATATTCAGATGCCCGGCATGTGCGGGGTAAAGATGTACGAAGCGCTGGCGGCCAGGAATACCCATATCCCCACGCTGTTCATTACCGGCAAACCGGGTCTGCCGCCGCAGTTCAGTGCCAGTGTGCGAAAGCCTGAAGGTTATTTTTCCAAACCTTTTAATACCGATGCGTTGCTGGCGTGTATAGAGCGGGCCTTGAAGCGCCGGGCTTGATATTGATTAAACAACTTACCTTTTCTTTATCCGTTCCCGATTAATTAAGACTTTCACGTTCCCCACTCAACTAAAACATCAACTTTAAGAAACCGTGCCATGCCCAAAAACAAACTGACCTCAATCAACGGCGCGCCCGTCGTCGACAACTTCAATATCCAGACCGCCGGCCCTCGTGGTCCGGCACTGCTACAGGATGTCTGGCTGCTGGAAAAACTCGCCCACTTCGACCGCGAAGTCATTCCCGAGCGGCGCATGCATGCCAAAGGTTCCGGCGCCTACGGCACCTTCACCGTGACCCACGATGTGACGCGCTACACCAAGGCTCGCCTGTTTTCGGAGGTGGGCAAGCAAACGCCGATCTTCACCCGTTTCTCCACCGTTGCCGGCGAGCGCGGCGCGGCCGATGCCGAGCGTGACATCCGAGGTTTCGCCCTGAAGTTCTACACCGAGCAAGGCAACTGGGATTTGGTGGGCAACAACACCCCGGTGTTTTTCTTTCGCGATCCATTGCGTTTCCCGGACCTCAACCACGCGGTCAAACGCGACCCGCGTACCGGCATGCGCAACGCGCAAAGCAACTGGGATTTCTGGACGTCACTGCCCGAAGCCTTGCATCAAGTGACCATCGTCATGAGTCAGCGCGGCATTCCGCGCAGCTATCGGCACATGCACGGTTTCGGCAGCCACACCTTCAGCCTGATCAATGCCAACAACGAGCGGCACTGGGTCAAGTTCACCTTCAAGAGCCAGCAAGGCGTGCAAAACCTCAGCGACGAGGAAGCGCAAAATCTGATTGGCCGCGACCGGGAAAGTCATCATCGGGATTTGTTCGACAGCATCGAAGCGGGTGACTTTCCGCGCTGGACGTTCTACATCCAGGTCATGACCGAAGACCAGGCCCATGACCACGAAGTCAATCCGTTCGACCTGACCAAGGTCTGGCCGCACAAGGATTACCCGTTGATCGAAGTGGGCTATTTCGAACTCAACCGCAACCCGGAAAACGTCTTTGCCGAAGTCGAGCAAGCGGCGTTTTCGCCATCGAACGTCGTGCCCGGTATCGGCTTCTCACCGGACCGGATGCTGCAAGCGCGCCTGTTTGCCTACGGTGACGCGGCGCGCTATCGCCTCGGCGTCAATCACCATCAGATCCCGGTCAACGCCGCCCGCTGCCCGGTGCACAGCTTCCATCGTGACGGCGCCATGCGCGTGGATGGCAACTACGGTGGCCAGTTGGCGTACGTGCCCAACAGCGATGACCAATGGGCCGACCAACCGGACTGGCGCGAGCCGCCGCTGAAGATTTCCGGCGCTGCCGGGCATTGGGATCATCGTGTGGATGAGGACCACTTCGAACAACCGGGCAACCTGTTCCGCCTGATGTCGGAATCGCAGAAGCAGGCGCTGTTCGAAAACACTGCGCGTTCGCTCAGTGGCGTGTCGCAACAAGTGCAGCAGCGGCATGTTGCTCACTGCACCCAGGCTGATCCGTTTTATGGGGCTGGGGTTTCCAGAGCGTTGGCCGAGATCGGTCAGTAGCGCACAAAACCCTGTAGGAGCGAGCCTGCTCACTCCTACAATGGATCTCCATACCCAACAAGAAAAGGACCTCGATTGAGACGTGTGCGCAAGCCGAGCTTCGATGGCATCATCACCCGCTCGAAGGTTTGATCGTCCAAGGAAAAATCCTGATGCGTACCGAAACACGGCTGGTGTTCTATCCAGGCGCTCAGATGCAGGCTGCCAAAACAACAGAGAGCTACCGATGACGGCTATCGTTCGGCCACGGCCGATGCTGATTACCCTGGGTCTGTTGTTGGTGTTGGTGTTCTGGCTGTCCCTGGCCCTCGGGCCGGTCAGCCTGCCGCTGGGCGATACCTTGCTGGCCGGGTTGCGCTTGCTCGGGATGCCGGTTGACGGTGGCGACACGCAACAGGCGGAATTGATCCTCGGTCAGATCCGCTTGCCACGCAGCTTGCTTGGCATCGCGGTCGGTTCGGTACTGGCTCTGTCAGGCGTGGCGATGCAGGGGTTGTTTCGCAACCCGTTGGCGGACCCGGGTCTGGTCGGCGTGTCCGGCGGTGCGGCGCTCGGTGCCGCTTTCGCCATCGTCGGCGGCAGCATGCTGGGCGGTTTGCCGCCGGCCATCGAGCCGTATCTGCTGTCGGTCTGCGCCTTCGTTGGTGGCTTGATCGTTACGGCGGTGGTGTATCGCTTCGGCCGCAGCAACGGCCAGACCAACGTCGCCACCATGTTGCTGGCGGGCGTGGCGATGACGGCCATGGCCGGTGCCGGGGTCGGTTTGTTCACCTATCTGGCCGATGACGCCACGTTGCGCACCCTGACCTTCTGGAACCTGGGCAGCCTCAACGGCGCCAGCTACCCGCGCCTGTGGCCGCTGCTGATCGTGGCGGTGGGCGTGGCGTTGTGGTTGCCGCGTCGCGCGGCGGCGTTGAATGCGATGCTGCTGGGCGAATCGGAAGCGCGTCACCTGGGTTTTAACGTCGAGCGGATCAAACTCGAACTGGTGCTGTGCACAGCGCTGGGCGTCGGTGCCGCCGTAGCGGCGGCGGGCCTGATCGGCTTCATCGGTCTGGTGGTGCCGCACCTGATGCGCCTGCTGGTCGGTCCGGATCATCGGGTGTTGTTGCCGGCCTCCTTGCTCGCCGGGGCCAGCCTGTTGCTGCTGGCCGATCTGATTGCCCGCCTGTTGCTGGCGCCGGCCGAGTTGCCGATCGGCATCGTCACCGCACTCATCGGTGCGCCCTTCTTCCTTTATCTGCTGGTGCGAGGGCGTTCCTGATGCTGCGGGCAAACAACTTGCTGGTGCGGCGCGGCAGTCGCACCGTGCTGGCCGACATCGATATCGAGTTGCGTCCGGGCGAAGTCCTTGGCGTGCTGGGCCCCAACGGCGCCGGTAAAAGCACCCTGCTCGCCGCCCTTTGCGATGAGCTTCCCATCAGTGAAGGAACGGTCAGCCTCGACGAGCGCAAGCTCGCGGACTGGCCCGGTCAGGAGCGGGCCAAACGCCTGGCGGTTCTGCCGCAGAGTTCGAGCCTGAACTTCGCCTTTTCGGTCAATGAAGTGGTGGGCATGGGTCGTTTGCCCCATGCCAGCGGTCGTGTGCGCGATGCCGAAATCGTCGCTGAGGCACTGAGTGCCGCCGACGCCTTGCACCTGGCCGGGCGCAGCTATCTGGCCTTGTCCGGTGGCGAGCGCCAGCGCGTGCATCTGGCGCGAGTGCTTGCGCAACTGTGGCCGGGTGCCGAGGGGCAGATTCTGCTGCTCGACGAGCCGACCTCAATGCTCGATCCGCTGCACCAGCACACCATCCTGCAAGCAGTGCGCGACTTCGCCGGGCGCGGTGCGGCGGTGCTGGTGATCCTGCACGACCTTAATCTGGCCGCGCGTTATTGCGATCAGTTGCTGCTGTTGCAGGACGGACGCCCGCACGCCTACGGCCCGCCGGACGAAGTGCTGACAGCCGAAGCACTGCAAGCGGTGTACGGGCTGCAAGTGCTGATTCACCAGCACCCGGAACGTGGCCACCCATTGATTATCGCGCGCTGATACCCGCCCCCTCCCGCAGTTGCAAGCGAGGGGGCCACCGTCTAATAAGGAAAACCGATGCGCATTCTGCTGTTATGCCTGGTCAGCCTGCTGGCGGCCTGCCAATCCCATTACGTCGCACCGCCACCGGCATCGATCGCACCGCAAGGTCGCAATCACGCGGATCTCGGGGTGATCCGCGAACTCGCCACCGGCCGCACTCTCACCCCGCAAGAACTGGTCGAGCGTCTGGCTGCTGCGCCACGGGTACTGGTCGGAGAACAACACGACAACCCCGATCACCATGCCGTGCAACTGTGGCTGCTGCGCCAACTGGCGGCGCAACGTCCACAAGGCAGCCTGCTGATGGAAATGCTCAATCCCGACCAACAGGTGAAAGTCGACGCCGCGCAAGCCGCCACGCGCGCGGGTCAACCACCGGCCGACGCTTATCAGGCGCTGTCCTGGCAAGCCAATTGGGATTGGGGCGTCTACGGTGCGATTGTCACTTACTCCTTGCGCCAACCCTACCCGCTGCTGTCGGCCAACCTCGATCGATCGCAGATCATGCAGATCTACAAACAGCGTCCGACCCTCAGCGGCGAAGCGTCCACCACGCAAAAGGTGCAAGCGACTTTGCTGGAAGACATCCGCGAATCCCATTGCGGCTTGCTGCCTGAAACGCAGATGCCAGCGATGCTCGCCGTGCAGCAACAGCGCGACCGACGCATGGCCGAGCGCTTGATGGCGGCACCGATTCCGGCCGTGTTGCTGGCGGGAGCGTTCCATGTGCGCAAGGACCTGGGCGTGCCACTGCACCTGAAAGACCTCGGTGTCGGCGAGGGTAACGCGGTGCTGGTACTGGCCGAAGCAGGCAAGACCGTGAGCGCCGAAAGCGCGGATTACGTGTGGTACACCGCCGCACAACCGGAGCAGGATCACTGCGCGAAATTGCGTCGTTAAAAAGCAAAAGATCGCAGCCTGCGGCAGCGCCTACA
>NZ_JBSVXD010000010.1:0-69168 GCF_054070755.1 Pseudomonas sp. SDO5591_S426
AGGTTGTCCGCAGATCTTGCGTATACCTATTAACCCTGTGGGAGCTGGCTTGCCAGCGATGAGGCCCGGTCTGGCGCCACAATTTCAGGCCTGCCGCGGTGTATTCAGGTTCATCGACCGCACCGCCAACGTCGACGCCGTCTCTTCATCAACCGGCAATGAAAACCTGAACGTCGCGCCACGCCCCGGCACATCGATCAACTGAATCTCAAGCCCATGCAATTGCAGGATGCGATGCACAATCCGCAATCCCAACCCGCCATCGCGCCGCGCACCACCGATGTTGAACGGCCGCAAGAACAACCCTTCACGCAATTCCGGGGCAATCCCCGGTCCTGTATCGCTGACGGTCACTTCGATAAACGACCCTTGCGGGCGCAAGCCAAGTTCGACTTCTCCACCCTGTGGCGTATGGCGCAAAGCGTTGTCGAACAGGTTGGTCAGCACCCGCTCGATCAAACCCAGATCGGCGCAGGCCGCTGAAACGTTTGGCGCGAACGTGGCCTTCAGTTCGACCTGACGCGCTTCGGCGGTGAGTTCGAATTTCTGGAAGATGTCCTGGGCCAGATCGGTCAGGGAAAACCGTTCCAGCACCGGCTGCACAAAACCATGCTCCAGCCGCACCAGTTCCAGCAGCGATTGCGCCAGGCCACCGACCTTGCGGCTCTGATCCAGCGCGATGCCCAGGTAGCGGCGGCGATCGGCAGGCGACAGCGTGGCGTCCTTGAGTGACAGGGTTTCCAGATAACCGTGCAATGAAGCCAGCGGTGTGCGCAGGTCGTGGGAGATGTTCGCCACCAGTTCACGGCGTTCCTGATCCTGGCGGGTCAACGAGCGCCATTGTTCGCCGAGGCGCGCCTGCATCTGCCGGAACGTGGCGTCGAGGATGGCGATTTCGTCGTGGCTGGCGGTTTTTTCCGGGGTGAGGGGCAGGGCCGGGGTCACCGGGACGCCGTCGATGTCGAACTGGCTGACGGTTTCGGTCAAGCGGCGCAACGGCCGGGTGATCAAGGCAAACGCGGTGAGACCGGCAATCAGGCACAGCAGCGCGACCAGCCCGATGGAGAGCAGGGCGGTGTTGAGCGCGGCGCTGGTCGCACCGCGTTCGGCCAGTCGATCATGGTCTTCACCGAGCAGCACCACGTAGAGATAACCGGCCGGTTTGCCGTCGACCTTCAGCGGCGCGGCGCTGAACACCTTGCGTGCATCGACGCTGCGCGGGTCGTCGCCGGGAATCGGTAGCGGGTCACCCCGTAGCAGACGCTGGATCGGTGCCAGGTCAACTTTCTCCCGGCGAATCCGGCCCTCGGGCGCGGCGCTGCCGACAATCTTGCCCTCGGTGTCGAGCAGGTACACCTCGACACTCGGGTTGACCTGCATCAGCTTGCTGAACAGATCACGCACGGCATTGGGCATCAGGCCCTGGGTGTCCATCAGCACCGTGTCGCGGGCGATGTGTTGCGCCAGATCGCGGGACAAGCCTTGCACCACTTCCTGTTCATGCATCTGGTTGGAGCGCACTTGCATCCACGCCGACGTGCCGCAGCACACCAGCAGCAACACGGCGAACACCAGCGACAGGCGCTGCGTCAGGGTCAGCCTCATGGCTGCGGCTCCTCACCGGTGGCAAATTTGTAGCCACGACCCCACACCGTGAGGATGCGCACCGGTTGCGCCGGATCGGCCTCGATCTTGGCGCGCAGGCGATTGATGTGGGTGTTGACCGTGTGCTCATAGCCTTCGTGGCTGTAGCCCCACACGGAATTGAGCAGGTCCATGCGCGAAAACACTTTGCCGGGCTGGCGGGCGAAAAAGTACAGCAAGTCGAACTCCCGGGGCGTGAGGTCCAGGCGCCGACCGTCGAGGGCCACTTCGCGGGTGATCGGGTCGATGGCCAGGCCGTCGATGAGCAGGCTGCCGGCGTCCATCTTCAGGTTGCGCGCCATGGCCTCGACCCGGCGCAGCAGCGCTTTGACCCGCGCCACCAGTTCGAGCATGGAAAACGGCTTGGCCAGGTAGTCGTCGGCCCCCAGTTCGAGGCCGAGAATCCGGTGCACTTCGCTGGAGCGCGCGCTGGTGATGATGATCGGCGTGTAGCGCGCCATGGCCCGGGCACGGCGGCAGATTTCCAGGCCATCGACGCCGGGCAGCATCAGGTCGAGGATCAAGGCGTCCCAGTTGCCTTGCTGCAACAGGCGCATGCCTTCAGTGCCATCGGCACTGTGCACCACCTCGAACTGCTCATCACGCAGATGCAGGCAGATCAGGTCGGCGATGTGCATGTCGTCCTCGACCACGAGGACGCGTTTGGTCTGTTCCATCCTGCTCATCCTTCGGCGCAATGGGGCCATTGTGCGGGTTTTTCACAGCCCGAGTTATCACGAATTGTTTAACTTCCCGTGAGGATTTGGCGATCACCCCAAGCCTAGGCTGTGTTCCATGAAACACCCTGGATTTTTGGAGGCACGCATGTTTTCTCGACGGCAATTTCTTGTAGCAAGCGGCGGGCTGGGGGTTGCAGCCCTGGCGATCGGCCTGTTGCCGAAGTTTTCCACAGGCTCGGCATTGATCAGCGAGGCCGACGCAGCGGAGGTGTTCGAAGTGACCCACAGCGACAGCGAATGGCACGCAATCCTCAGCGACGAGCAGTACGAAATCCTCCGCGAGGAAGGCACCGAGCGCGCCTACAGCAGCCCGCTGAACAACGAACACCGCGACGGCACGTTCGCCTGCGCCGGTTGCGACCTGCCGCTGTTCTCCTCGGCGACCAAGTTCGACAGCCGCACCGGTTGGCCGAGTTTCTGGGCACCGCTGGAAAAGGCTGTGGCCACCCGTCAGGACCGCACCTTCGGCATGGTCCGCGAAGAAGTGCACTGCCGGCGCTGCGGCGGGCATTTGGGCCATGTCTTCGATGACGGCCCGAAACCCACCGGCCTGCGCTACTGCATGAACGGGTTGTCGATGAAGTTCGAGCCCAAGACCGCCTGATCCATTTCACTCACTTTTGAACAGGTAAACGCCATGTGGCTCCTGATCCTCGCCTATCTCGGTGGTGTGCTGACGATTGTCAGCCCGTGCATTCTGCCGGTGCTGCCGTTTGTCTTTGCCCGCACCGGGCAGCCGTTCATGAAGAGTGGTTTGCCGCTGTTGGCGGGGATGGCGCTCACGTTCGCGCTGGTCGCCACGCTGGCGGCGGTGGGTGGCGGTTGGGTGGTGCAGCTCAATCAGTACGGGCGCTGGCTGGCGCTGGTGTTCGTCGCACTGTTCGGCCTGACCCTGATGCTGCCGCAACTGGCCGAGCGCCTGACCCGGCCGTTGGTTGCGGCGGGCAGTCGCCTTTCGGAAGCGGCGGGTGCCGATGCGCGGCCGCGTCCCGGTGCTTCGTTCCTGATCGGCGTAGCCACGGGCTTGCTGTGGGCGCCATGTGCCGGACCGATTCTGGGCCTGTTGCTGACCGGTGCGGCGCTGCAAGGCGCCAGCATCCAAACCACCTTGTTGCTGCTGGCGTACGCTGCCGGTGCGGCGACGTCCCTGGCGTTGGCGTTGCTGTTGGGCGGTAAAGTTTTCACGGCGATGAAGCGTTCGATCGGCGCTGGTGAGTGGGTGCGTCGTGGCTTGGGTGCGGCGATGCTGGCCGGTGTGGCGGCGATTGCGCTGGGGCTGGACACCGGGATTCTGGCGCGGGTTTCGACAGCTTCCACCGGCGGCATCGAGCAAGTGCTGGTGGAACAACTGGCCGGTAAATCTCCGCGTAACAGCGGGGCGATGATGGCGCAAGATCCTGCCACCGAAGGCGCAATGCAAGTGGCTGACAAATCCACGGGCAGCCTGCCGGTCGAAGGTAACCTGCCGCCGTTGGACGGCGCCGTGCAGTGGCTCAATTCGCCACCGCTCGATGCCCAGGCGTTGAAGGGTAAGGTGGTGCTGGTGGATTTCTGGACCTACTCCTGCATCAACTGCCTGCGCTCGCTGCCCTATGTCAAAGCCTGGGCGGAAAAATATCGCGATCAAGGCCTTGTGGTGATCGGCGTGCACGCACCGGAGTTCGCCTTCGAGCGCGACATCAAGAACGTCACCAAAGCCATGAAGGATCTGGGCATCAACTACCCGGTGGCCATCGACAACGAATTCAAGATCTGGCGCGCCTTCAACAACGAATACTGGCCGGCGCACTATTTCGCCGACGCCCAGGGTCGCATCCGGTATCACCATTTTGGCGAAGGCGCGTACGACGAATCAGAGCGGGTCATCCAGCAACTGCTGCGTGAAGCCGGTGCCGCCAAAGTCTCGGACGGGCTGATCAATGCCAAGGCCGACGGCGTGCAAATGGCGCCGGACAGCAACGAAGTGCAATCACCGGAAACCTATGTCGGCTACCAGCGTGCCGAGCATTTCGTGCCGGAAACTGCATTGGTGCCTGACAAGGTCGCCGCCTACAACCCGCCTGCACAACTGGCGCTCAACGACTGGAGCCTGGGCGGCCAATGGCACGTCGGCTCGGAACGCGCCACCGCCAGCGCTGCGGACAGTCGCATCGTCTACCGCTTCCATGCCCGGGATTTGCATCTGGTGCTCGGCCCCGGCGCCGATGGCAAACCGGTGCGCTTCAAGGTGCTGATCGACGGCAAGACCCCGGGCGCTGACCACGGCATGGACGTGGCCCCCGATGGCAGCGGCACCGTGACTGACCAGCGTTTGTATCAATTGGTGCGGCAGAACGGCGGCGTGACTGACCGAACCTTCAGCATCGAGTTTCTTGATCCGGGCGCATCCGCCTACGCCTTTACCTTCGGCTGATTGCCCTTCAAATATTCAGGAGTCCAAATCATGAAAACCCTGTTCACCTGGCGTCGTACGTTGTTGGGGCTGGCTGCTGCCGGTGTCATCAGCCAATGCTCGGCGTTCTCCTTCGGAAGTGCAGAAGAGGCAGTCGTGATTCCGCCGCCGACGCTCGACGAAATCACCCAAGCCCACAGCGAAACCGCAGTCTTTGCCGGCGGTTGCTTCTGGGGCGTCCAAGGGGTGTTTCAACACGTCAAAGGCGTGAAAGATGCCGTCTCCGGTTATGCCGGTGGCGCGGCCAATACGGCGCAGTACGAGCGTGTCAGCAACGGCAATACCGGCCATGCCGAATCGGTCGAAGTGACGTTCGACCCGACTCAGGTCAGCTACGGCACCTTGCTGCAAATCTACTTTTCCGTGGCGCACAACCCGACCGAACTCAACCGTCAGGGGCCGGACACCGGCACGCAATATCGCTCGGCGATTTTCACCAAAAACGCGGAACAGCAAAAAGTCGCCGAGGCCTACATTGCCCAGCTCGACGCCGCCAAATCGTTCAGCAAACCGATCGTGACCAAACTGGAAAGCTACAACGGGTTCTACCCGGCTGAAGAGGAACATCAGGATTTTCTGACCGAACATCCGACTTATCCGTACATCGTGATCAACGATCTGCCAAAAGTGGCACAGCTCAAGCAGCTGTACCCGGATCGCTATCAGGACAAACCGGTGCTGGTGAAGGACGGGATCTAAGGATTTATCCCGAGATCACATTCTTGCCGGCGATTTTCGAGCGATACAGTGCCTGATCGGCTCGCGCCATCAGGCCGGTCTGTTGCTCTTCATCAAAACGCTGGACCACGCCGAAACTCATGGTCACGTGGAAGTCGCCCACGGGCAGCAATTCAGAAAGGCCATGACGGATTTTTTCGGCGAGAGTCCGGGCTTCGGCCAACGAAGTGTTGGGCAGCGTCATGATGAATTCATCGCCGCCCCAACGGGCCAGCAGGTCGCCTTCACGCACGAAGCGTTTGACGCTCTCGACCACCTGCACCAGCGCGGCATCGCCCAAGGCATGGCCGTAGTGATCGTTGATGGTCTTGAAGTCGTCGATGTCCATGGCGATCAGCGACAGTGGCTCGCGAAACCGCTGGGCGCGTTCGCAGGCCTGGGGCAGCACCTGTTCCAGGCGATAGCGATTGGCGATGGCGGTCAGGGTATCGGTTTGTGCCAGTTTGCGGTTTTCTTCGAGTTGCAGCTGCAACTGCTGATTGACTCGGGATAACTCCTGAGTGCGTTCTTCGATTAACGCTTCCAGGGAATGATTGCGCCGTTCGAGTTCTTCGAACAGGCGTCGTTTGTCTTCAATGCTGCGGTGTGCGCCGATCATCCGTGCCACTGAACCGTCGGCATTGCGCGCCAGGATGTGGCCGCGATCTTCGATCCACAGGTAATTGCCGTCCTGCATGCGACAGCGGTACTCGGCCTGATAGCCGGGGGCGCGCTGGCTCAGGTAGTCGTCAAACAGGGCCATTACTCGTGGGTAATCGTCGGGGTGGATGACGTTCTCCCAGGTCAGCACATTGTTGTCCAGGGAGTGCGGCGTATAGCCGAGCATCTCGTACCAGCGCGCCGTGCGGTAGACGAAACCGGTGTTGGCGTTCCAGTCCCAGATGCCGTCGCTGACCAGTTCCAGGATGGTGTGCAGCATGTCGTCATTCATGTCAGCCGCGTTGAACTTCAACGGCTCGATATTCGATGCCTCACCCATCTGTGCTCTCCCTGTCACTGAATCATCAGCCCGCAGATTAGTGCATGGCGCATTCCGCCTGCTAGTGCTTGCCCCACTTCTGCACGGCGAAGTCGACGAAACGACGCAATTTCGGCAGGCGGTAGCGATCCTGAGCGTAAACCAGGTGCATCGGCCGGCTGGGCGGGCAGAAATCGGGCATCAATGCCAACAGTTTTCCGTCCCGCAGATCCTGTTCGACCAGCGCATCGGGCATCATCACGATGCCCATGCCGGTCAGCGCCGCTTGATGCAGCCCGGCCGAGCTGTTGATCAGCATCGGCCCGCTGACCCCCACGCTGACTTCGCCGTCAGGTCCGGCCAGCCGCCACTCCTTTTGCACCGATTGCCAGTCATCCCCGGCCGGATAGGCGAAGGACAGACAGTCGTGGTGCCGCAGATCTTCAGGTGTTTGCGGTGTGCCGCGACGGGCCAGATATTCAGGGGATGCGCACATGGTCAGGGTGTAGTCGATCAGCGGGCGGGCGATCAGGTTGGAGGGTTCCAGTGCGCCGAGACGAAACGCCACATCCAGACCGTTTTCCATCAGGTCCGGGCGACGGTTGGTCAGCACCACGTCGAGTTTCACTCGCGGGTTTTGCAGGCTGAATTCGCTCAGTGCCGGCGCCAGGCGCTCGGTGCCGAAGGTCAAGGGGGCGGTGATGCGCAAGTTGCCGCTCGGTTCGTCGAGTGCCTGTTCGGCCAGACGTTCGGAGTCCGCCACCAGTCCCAACACTTCCAGGCAGCGCTGGTAATAGGCGCTGCCGAACTCCGTCAGACGCTGGCGCCGCGTCGTGCGATTGAGCAGGCGTACACCCAAGCGTTGCTCCAGCGCCTTGAGGTGGTTGCCGACCATGGTCGTGGACATTTCGCACTGCGAAGCGGCGGCCGTCATGCTGCCGGCCTCTACCACTTTCACGTAAACGCTCATTGCCTGGAACAAATCCATTATCAAGCCCGACTTTAAAATGATTGAAGTGTTGCAGCGTTTATCCAACTCAGGTGGCTAACCATACTGCAAAAACACCGACAATTGATGGAGCTTGATGTCATGACCGGCGCCTGCCTGATGAGCACTTACCAACCGCTGGCCTTGAGTTTCAACAAGGGCCTGGGCACGCGCCTGTGGGATCAGGCCGGTCGCGAATACCTGGACGCGGTGGCCGGTGTGGCGGTGACCAATGTCGGCCACTCCCATCCGAAAATCGTTGCCGCCATTACTGAGCAGGCCGGGTTGCTGCTGCACACGTCGAACCTCTACAGCATCGACTGGCAACAGCAACTGGCGCAGAAACTCACTCAGTTGTCGGGCATGGACCGGGCGTTCTTCAACAACTCCGGAGCCGAGGCCAACGAAACAGCACTGAAAATCGCCCGGTTGTACGGTTGGCACAAAGGCATCGAGCAGCCGTTGGTAGTGGTCATGGAAAACGCCTTCCACGGTCGCACCCTCGGCACTTTGTCCGCCAGCGACGGCCCGGCCGTGCGCCTGGGCTTCAATAAATTGCCGGGCGACTTCATCAAGGTGCCGTTTGGTGATCTCAAGGCTTTGGACAAAATCCGGCAATCCCACGGCTCGCGCATCGTCGCGATCCTGATGGAACCGATCCAGGGCGAAAGCGGCGTGCAACTGGCGCCACCCGGCTATCTCAAAGCGCTGCGCGATCTGTGCAACCGGAACGCATGGTTGCTGATGCTCGACGAAATCCAGACCGGCATCGGCCGCACGGGCCAGTGGTTCGCGTTCCAGCACGAAGGCATCGTCCCGGACGTCATGACCCTGGCCAAAGGCCTGGGCAACGGCGTGCCCATCGGCGCCTGCCTGGCCCGAGGCAAAGCCGCCGAACTCTTCACCCCCGGCAGCCACGGCAGCACCTTCGGCGGCAACCCGCTGGCCTGCCGGGTCGGCTGCACCGTGCTGGATATTGTCGAAGAACAAGGCCTGTTGGAAAACGCCCGGTTTCAGGGCGAGCGGTTGCTGGAAAGATTGCGCATGGAATTGGCTGACAATTCAAATGTGCTGGCGATACGCGGACAGGGCCTGATGATCGGCATCGAACTCAAACAACCGATCCGCGACCTGAGCCTGATCGCCGCCCGGGATCATGGGTTACTGATCAATGTCACGCGGGGGCAGATCATTCGGCTGCTGCCGCCACTGACGATTGATGAGCGGGAGGTGGGGATGATTGTCAGGGGATTGAGTCGGGCGATTTCTCAGTAGTGGTATCTGCACAGTACGACACGCACCTCACCGTTCTCGATTGAGTAAACCAATCGATGTTCAGCCGTAATTCGTCGTGACCAACAGCCGCTCAGATTGTGTTTGAGCGGCTCTGGTTTTCCCAGACCGCTAAAGGGCTCTCGCTGGATGGCCTTGATTAGCAGGTTGATTCGTTTGAGTCCGGCCTTATCGTTTTGCTGGAACGAGAGATAGTCATCCCAGCCTTCAGGAGTGAACTCGATTTTCATTCTTCGATAAGTTGCCTGGCTTTGGTTTTTCCGGCGCGCAGGTTGCCGAGGGACTTGATCAAACGTTCGGCATTGGCAGGGGAACGGAGCAGGTAGGCGGTCTCTTCCAGAGCGTTGTATTCCGCCAGCGACATCATCACCACTGGCTCACCTTTTTGGCGGGTGACCAGCAGTGGGGTGCGGTCTTCATTGACGCGATCCATGGTGTCAGCCAAGTGCGCGCGGGCGGTGGTGTAATTGATGGTGTGCATGCTGTAATCCTCGCTCAATGCAAGGAACGTACAGAAATGGGTACAGGTTGACAAGGCGATACCTCTGAATGGTCGTTGTGCAATTGGCGCATCAACGTTTGTTCTGAGTATCGTCTAAACCCCTTCGGGACGTTTCCGTGAACGATGTAGTCCTTATCTGATAAAGCATTGTGTAGATCAATTAATCGGCGAATCGCATTGCATGGACGAAGTCTGCGATTCCAACCCGGTCCAGCAACTGAACCTTGGAGCCGGTAAACCCTTCAAACAACCGCCGATGCGCCGCAAAGCCACTCGACCCATCACGCGTTCGATAGCTACCGGCCCACTCCAGCAACGAAATCAATCGCTCGTCGTCCTTGGTTTCCCGCTGACGAATATTGGCGACGCAAACCTCATCTTCAACGCTTAGCCAGACCAGCGCTGTCGCCCTGTGGATAACTTCGCTGACGATCCAGCCGTAAACTCCTTCGATCACCCAACTGGGTTCATCGGCCGCGATCCGCGCCATGCCCAGGGCCTCGGCGCGGGGGCGGGAAATGCTGTGTTCGTCGGATAGCCAGTGAATCCGGTCGAGATCGGTCCAGGGTACTTGCAGTTGTTCGGCCAGCCTTTGCGCCAGCCAGCTCTTGCCGGAGCCGGAGTTGCCGATGATCAGGGTTCGGGTGAGGTCCATATCGAGTTGCCTCTGCCTGTGTGCCCGACGCGGATAACTGTGGGAGCGAGCTTGCTCGCGATAGCAATCTAACAGTCACTCTAGCGGTGTCAGTCATGCCCTCATCGCGAGCAAGCTCGCTCCCACAGGTTTTTGCGGTCACTCGTCGATTTCAGGAGGGACCATTCGCGTCTTCGGCGAGCCATTCGAGTTGTGCTGAAAGATATCCTGCGGCTGTCCTTTCTCATTGAAAAACACCTGGCCAATCCCCGCCGAATTCCACAACCGCTCACCCGCTTCAGCATGCTCCGGAACATGCGGCACGATGCGCATGCGCCGACGTTTGGTCAGCCAGTTCAGCGGCGAGCGTGGCGAATAGAGCCAGCGGTTGAGGCGGTCGAACCATTCCAGCAGCGCTGGCGGGAATTCGTTCTTGATGCCGCTGCTGGTGATCTGCCAGATGCGCGGCCCGGCCTTGCGGTGGCGGATCAGCACTTCGTAGACGAAGGAGTAATGCACATCGCCCGACAGCACCACGTAATTACCCGGCGTGCGTGAATGGCGGAAAATGTTCAGGATCACCTGCGCCGCGCCACGATGGGCCATCCAGTTTTCGGCATCGACCAACAGTGGATAACCGAACCAGCTGAACACCTTTTGCACGGTTTCGATCAGCTTTACGCCGAACACCGGCGCGGGCGAAACGATGATCGCCGACGGATGATCCAGCAGCTCATGTTGCAGTTCGCTGAGGGCTTCCCAGTCGAGCAGGCCGGAAGGCTGCTTGAGGTTCATCTCGCTGCGCCAGCGCCGCGTGCGGGTGTCGAGCACCACCATGGCCGGCGTGGTGGGCAGCACGTAATGCCAGTGCTGGAACCGCAACAGCTCATCGATCAACCCGTCCTGCACGTCGCTGTCGAGATATCGGTCGTGCCCGGTGGCGCTGAAGGCGCGGGCCTTTTCCAGAACATCACCGAAGGCATCCGGGTTGTTGCCCCAGCCCTGGCACAGCATGTAGGCGATCAGCGCATTGCCGATGATGCGTTTGGAGAACGGATGGCCGTAGGCCGTTTCCTCCCATTGCGCGGAAAGATTCCAGTCATCGGTAATGTCGTGATCGTCGAAAATCATCAGCGTCGGCACGTGCGCCAGCGCTCGCGCGACGTTGCCGAGACCGGCCTTGAAACCGTCGATGCGCGTCTGCTCCAGCGCATAACGCTCACGTCGTTCCTTGATCAGCTTTGGCGGTTTTGGCGCGATCAGCGTCCAGGGCGTTGGCGACCAGACCAGCAAGTACATCGCCATGACTTCGGCAAACGTCACCAAGTGATTGTCGGCGCTGCTGCTGGTGAAAATCGGCTTGCGCGCCCCACCGAAGAAGCGATCACGCAGGGTTTCGTTGCTTTTCAATGCCGGCAGCAAATCGGCGCGGTGGTAGTAGCAGGCGGCGTGGCCGTACAGCGCGGCACTGTCGGTGACCACTGCGCCTTCAAGGTGTTCTTCGAACAGGCCCAGACGTTCGATCAAGGCATGAATCGCCCGCAGAGTCGGCCCGGCTACGTCATCGGCATACACCTGATCGCCGCTCATCATCAGCAGCGCCGGGCGATCCTTGGCTTGGTGTTCTTGCGCCAACAAGTTATCCACACACAGCAAACCGTCGGTCGCCGGGTGATGAGGCTTGCGGCAGGAACCGTGCAGCAGTTGATCGATGCGTGAGCGCAGGACGAAATTCGGGCAACCCGCCTCGCCATACAGCAGATGCGGCGCCCAATCGGCGATGCCCATGCCATCGATCAGCAAGTCGTAATCGATCCGGGTATCCGAGGGCAGGGCAACATCCAGTTGCACATCAATCAAGTGCACAAACGCATGGCTGCCCACCGCAATGACCGTGCACTGCCGTTCATCAAGGCGAATGTCGGCGAGATCCTGCAAGCGCAACGTCAGCTCCAGTGCCTGGGACCCCACCAGCCACATCACCAGCCGCGTTGGCTCCAGGCGCCGCAGCAGCGGGCCGGCCAATACCGGTGGCAGGGAAGGGTGATCGTCGGGCAGTGGCAGCGTTGCGGACATCCGGGTTCTAGACTCTTGGGGCGCAGAGGCGGGGGATGATAGCGCAGGTGACGACGAGACAGGCTAATGTGAGCCCGCCACGCCTTTTCAATCAGGCATCGATCAGAAGTGAGGTCACATGAACAAAATCATCCTGCCAGCACTGGCCATTTTCCTGCTGGCCCAGTCCCCGGCCCATGCCATCAACGACAAGTACCGTAAGCAACTGGAGAAGTCCGGGTGCACCCAGGTGAGTGAGTTACAGGGCTGTGATATCCACAAGACCAAGGCCGAAAACGCCAAGGCAGGCTTCACCAACCCGGCAGCACCTGCCGCTGGCGAAAAAACCAAAGCGCCGAGCACTGACACAAAAGAAGGAGCCGCCCCGCCTGTCACCAAATGAAAAGCCATTGTCGTCTGATGAGAAGCGTCCCGACAGGCCTCGTCCTACAGTCCAATCAGCGCAATTCGATGCAACACGCCCATATTGCAGATTGGAGAATAAGAAAAAATGGCCAAAGCCGTACGCTTCTACGAAACCGGTGGTCCCGAAGTTCTACGTTATGAGGACGTCGAAGTCGGCGAGCCCGGCCCCGGCCAGGTCCGTCTGCGTCATGTGGCGGTCGGCCTGAACTATGCCGACACCTACTTCCGCAATGGCACCTACCCGATCCCGATGCCTAACGGCATGGGCGTCGAAGCCTCCGGCGTGGTCCAGGCCATCGGCGAAGGCGTGACCAACGTCCAGGTGGGGGATCGCGTCACGTACACCGGTTTTCTCAACACCCTCGGCGCCTACAGCACCGAACGCCTGATCCCGGCCGCGCCGCTGATCAAGCTGCCGGAAACCATCAGCTTCGAAACCGCTGCCGCCATGACCATGCGCGGCCTGACGTCTTCGTACCTGATGCGCCGCATCTACGACTTCAAGGCTGGCGACAGCATCCTGCTGCATGCCGCCGCTGGCGGTGTCGGCCTGATCGTTTCGCAATGGTCCAAGCTGCTGGGCCTGAACGTGATCGGCACGGTATCGACCGAGCAAAAGGCTGAAATCGCCCGGGCTCACGGTTGCGACCACACGATCAACTACAGCCATGAAGACGTCGCCGCACGCGTTCGAGAATTGACCGACGGCGTGGGCGTCAACGTGGTGTTCGACAGCGTTGGCAAGAACACTTTCATGGGCTCGCTGGATTCACTGAAACCCCGTGGCCTGATGGTTTGCGTGGGCACCGCGTCGGGGCCGATCCCGGCGTTCGACCCGGTGATGCTGGCGATGAAAGGTTCGCTGTACCTGACCCGTCCGGCCCTGGCCAACTACATCAGCGACCCGGCCGAAAAAGCCGAGCTGGCCGGTGAGTTGTTCGACCACGTCGGCAGCGGCCGCATCAAGATCGAGATCAACCAGCACTACGCCTTGCAGGATGCGGTGCAGGCCCATCGCGACCTTGAGTCACGCAAGACCACCGGCTCGTCGATCTTCGTCATTTAAGGAGCTGCCAGCCATGAAAGTCGAACAATTGACCTGCAGCATTGGCGCCGAACTGATTGGCGTCAACCTGGCTGACGCGGTGCATGACGACGGTCTGTTTGCCGAGATCCGTGCCCAGTTGCTCAAGCACCGCGTGGTGTTCCTGCGCGATCAGGACATCACCCGCGCCGAACACGTGGCCTTCGCCCGGCGCTTCGGCGAGCTGGAAGATCACCCGGTAGCCGGTAGCGATCCGGAGCATCCGGGGCTGGTGCAAATCTACAAGCGTCCGGACCAGCCGATGGACCGCTATGAAAACGCCTGGCACACCGATGCCACCTGGCGCGAAGCCCCGCCGATGGGCTGCGTGCTGCGTTGCGTGGAGTGCCCGCCGGTGGGCGGCGACACCATGTGGGCCAACATGGTCCAGGCCTACGCGAACCTGCCCGAAGACGTGAAGCTGAAGATCGCCGACCTGCGCGCTCGCCACAGTATCGAAGCGAGTTTTGGTGCGGCCATGCCGATTGAAAAACGCCTGGCGCTCAAGGCGATGTACCCGGACGCCGAGCACCCGGTGGTGCGCACACACCCGGAAACCGGCGAGAAGGTGCTGTTCGTCAACGCCTTCACCACGCACTTCAGCAATTACCACACCCCTGACCGGGTGCGCTTCGGCCAGGACGCCAATCCTGGTGCGAGCGAGTTGCTGCGTTACCTGATCAGCCAGGCATACATCCCTGAGTATCAGGTGCGCTGGCGCTGGAAGCCCAACAGCATCGCCATCTGGGACAACCGCAGCACCCAGCACTACGCCGTCATGGATTACCCGCCGTGCCATCGCAAGATGGAGCGCGCCGGGATCATCGGCGACAAGACTTACTGATCCAACGCCTCTGCATTCGCTCTCGTAAACACGCCTGCCCGGCGCGACCCCGGGTGGGCGGAATAATCATAAGAACTGGCATAAGAACTGGAGTAACCCATGCAATTCTTCGACGATTCCCTGCACCCGGAAAACATGGAAAAGGTAGTCATTACCGTGGCCCCGTACGGCCCGGAATGGATGCCGGAAGATTTCCCGGAAGACATCCCGCTGACCATGGACGAGCAAGTCCAGAAAGCAGTCGATTGCTATGAAGCCGGCGCCACCGTATTGCACTTGCACGTGCGTGAACTGGACGGCAAGGGCTCCAAGCGCCTGTCGAAATTCAACGAGCTGATCGCCGGTGTGCGTGAAGCCGTACCGGACATGATCATCCAGGTCGGCGGTTCGATTTCCTTCGCCCCGGAAAGCGACGGTGAAGCGGCCAAGTGGCTGTCGGACGACACTCGCCACATGCTGGCCGAGCTGACGCCTAAACCGGATCAGGTGACGGTGGCGATCAACACCACGCAAATGAACATCATGGAGCTGCTGTATCCGGAGTACCTCAAAGGCACTTCTCTGGATAACCCGATGATCCACGCCGCCTACAGCGAAATGACCGTACCGGCAGGGCCAGCCTGGGTGGCCGAACACCTCAAGCGCCTGATGGACAACGGCATCCAGCCGCACTTCCAGCTGACCGGCATGCACGCCCTGGAAACCCTCGAGCGCCTGGTGCGCCGTGGCATTTACAAAGGCCCGCTGAACCTGACCTGGATCGGCATCGGCGGCGGTTTCGACGGTCCGAACCCGTTCAACTTCTTCAACTTCATCCACCGCGCGCCGGATGGTTGCACCCTGACCTCCGAGTCGCTGCTGAAGAACGTCATGCCGTTCAACACCATGTCGATGGCCATGGGCATGCACCCGCGTGTGGGCAACGAAGACACTATCATTGATCACAAGGGCGATCGCTTCGGCTCGGTGGCGCAAATCCAGCAAACCGTGCGCATTGCCCACGAACTGGGTCGTGAAATCGCCACCGGCAAAGAAGCCCGCGAGATCTACCGCATCGGTGTGCAGTACGAAACGATCGAGGAAACCCTGTTGGCTAACGGCATGGCCCCCAACCGCAAGGCTGGGCAGAAAGGCGTGCCGCAACGCGGCTGACCGACACGGCGAGCGAGCGGCCGTGACCGCTCGTTCGCCGCACTGCTACACGCTTGATAACAACAATAAATAAAAGCTTTGAGGAGGCTGCATGGCCTTTCACCCAATCGCCGACGACGATGACTCCGGTGGAGTTGTTGTTGCGCGTAAATATGCCTGGATCGTCTTCGCCCTGACGTTCGGCCTGTTGATTTCCGATTACATGTCGCGCCAGGTGCTGAACGCAGTGTTCCCGCTGCTGAAAAGCGAGTGGGCACTGAGCGACGGCCAACTCGGATTGCTTAGCGGCATCGTCGCTTTGATGGTCGGGCTGCTGACGTTTCCCCTGTCGCTGATGGCCGACCGTTTTGGCCGGGTCAAGAGCCTGGCGCTGATGGCGATGCTCTGGAGTCTCGCGACCCTGGGTTGCGCGTTGGCCCAGGACTACCAGCAGATGTTCATCGCCCGCTTCATGGTCGGCGTCGGCGAGGCGGCCTACGGCAGCGTCGGCATCGCGGTGGTGATTTCGGTGTTCCCGAAACACATGCGCGCGACCCTGGCCAGTGCCTTCATGGCCGGCGGAATGTTCGGTTCGGTGTTGGGCATGGCCTTGGGCGGTGCGATTGCCGCGAAGCTGGGCTGGCGCTGGTCGTTTGCCGGCATGTCGTTGTTTGGCCTGTGCCTGGCGGTGCTTTATCCGCTCATCGTCAAGGAAGCACGCATCGCCCCGCAGCGTGCGGCCAAGGCTGTGGCAACGGTCAAGCGTCCACTGCGCACCTTGTGGTCCAGTCGTTCGGTGGTCGCTACTTACGTCGCCAGCGGCTTGCAACTGTTTGTCGGCGGCACGGTGATGGTGTGGATTCCCAGCTACCTCAACCGCTATTACGAAATGCCCACCGACAAGGCGGGCGGCATGGCGGCGATCATCGTGTTGTGCAGCGGCGCGGGGATGATCCTGTGCGGCATGCTCAGCGATCGGCTGTGCCGTCACTCGCCGGAACGCAAGGTCAGCCTGGCTATCGGCTTTTGCCTGGGCAGCTGTCTGCTCTTGTCGGCGGCATTTGCCTTGCAGGCGGGGCCGTTGCAACTGGCGCTGATTTGCCTGGGCATGTTGATCGCCACCGGCACCACCGGCCCGTGCGGTGCGATGGTCGCCAACCTGACGCATTACTCGGTCCACGGCACGGCGTTCGCCACGCTGACCCTGGCCAACAACATGCTGGGGCTGGCGCCGGGGCCGTTCATCACTGGCCGGGTGTCCGACCTGATCGGTTTGCATGCTGCTTTTCAACTGGTGCCACTGGTCAGCCTCGCGGCGGCAGCGGTGTTCTTTTATGCCAAGTGTCATTACCACAAAGATATTGCCCGTCTTCAGGGTCAGAGCGTTTCTGAGCCTGTGAGCGAAGCCGGGATCGAGGTGAAGTTGTGAGTCGTCGTTTACGTATTGATGTGTTTTTCGATTTTATCTGCCCGTGGTGTCTGATCGGCAAACGCCAACTGGAGCATGCGCAGGTGCAGTTTCGCAGTCGTCACCCGGACGTGCAGATCACCACGGCGTGGCACGGTGTGCAATTGCTGCCGCAGTTGCCGTTGGAGGGCGAGCCCTTCGCCGATTTCTACCGCAAGCGCCTGGGCAATGCCGACGCCATGACCATGCGTCAGGCTCAGGTGCAAGAGGCTGCGAGGGCCGTGGGATTGAGCATCGACCTCAGCCGCATCGAGACGATGCCCAACACCGCAGACGCCCATCGTTTGTTCGAGCGTGTCGGCGAACTGGGCAATGTTGCCCAGCGTGAAATGTTGCTCGAACGCCTGTTCGCCGCGTATTTCCAGCGACGCGAAAACCTCGGTTGCCGTGAAACCTTGCTCGCCATTGCCCGCGCTTGCGGCATCGACCCGGACACTGTGGTCGATTGCCTGAAGGGCGACGCTACAGCGTTTGATGGATTCCCCGGTGCGACCAGCGGCGTACCGAGCTTTCAGTTCGACCGCCGCATGACGGTGATCGGCGCACAGCCGGCCCAGGCGCTGCTCGGGGCCATGAACGAAGCCCTCAGGGAAAGCGAGCGCGAGCGGCAGCCGGCATGACCCGGCGCATTCCCGTACCTGCCGGTAAATACCCGCAGGCCGGTGGTCGTGCGCTGTTCGAATTCGAAGACAAAAGCCTGGCGTTGTTCAACGTCGACGGGCAGCTGTTTGCCATCGACGACAGCTGTCCGCATCAAGGTGCTTCGCTGTGTGGCGGGCGGCTTGAGGGGCGGGTGATCCAGTGTCTCGCCCATGGTTTGCGCTTCGATCTGCGCAGCGGTTTTCTGCTCAATTCCACGCTGGTCAAAGTCAACAGCTACCCGGTCGAGATCATCGACGACCAGGCGTTTATCGTCATCACTTGCGAGGAGTCCGCGCCATGAGCGCCATCGCTCTCACCCGCATCCACAGTCGCACGCGCGAACTGGCTCCGGGGTTTATCGTCAGCCTGATCGTCGCGGCCGCCGCGTCGTTTTTGTCCGAGCACTACGGTGCGCCGGTCATGCTGTTTGCCTTGCTGCTGGGCATGGCCCTGAACTTTCTCGCCGATGACGGCCCGTGCAAGGCCGGGGTCGAATTCACCGCGCGCACGGTGCTGCGCATCGGCGTGGCGCTGCTGGGGATGCGCATCACCCTGGAGCAAATGGCCGCGATGGGCTGGAAGCCGATTGCGCTGGTGGTGATTCTGGTGGTGGTGACCATTGGCGTATCGGTGATTGCAGCGAAGGCGCTGGGTTTTCAGCGCTTGTTCGGCATGTTGACGGGCGGGGCGACGGCGATTTGTGGCGCTTCGGCAGCGTTAGCGTTGGCGGCGGCGCTGCCGAACCATCCGCAGAAAGAGCGGGCGACGTTGTTCACGGTGATTGGTGTTTCGGCGCTGTCGACGATGGCCATGATTGTCTATCCGATGATTGCCAACTGGTTGGAGTTGTCGCCGCAGGTGGCGGGGGTATTCCTCGGCGCGACCATTCACGACGTGGCCCAGGTCGTTGGCGCCGGTTACAGCATGTCCACCGAAACCGGCGACACGGCCACCGTCGTGAAGCTGATGCGCGTCGCCATGTTGCTGCCAGTGATCGTCACGGCGGCGATGATCACCCGCATGCAAGGCGCCGATCCGACCGGCAAACGTCCGCCATTGTTGCCGTGGTTCGCCGTCGGATTCCTGATCCTGGCGTGTATCAACAGCACCGGATGGATTGCCCCGGCAGTGCAGGGCTCGATCAACGAACTGTCGCGCTGGTGCCTGGTGATTTCCATTAGTGCGCTGGGCATGAAGACGCGCTTGCGCGAGCTGGCAGCAGTGGGGATCAAGCCGATTCTGCTGATGGTAGGGGAGACCGTATTCCTCGTCGTGCTGGTGCTGCTGTTGCTGCGCTGGGGTTTCTAGCCATCACACAAAACCTGTGGGAGCGAGCTTGCTCGCGATAGCGGTCTGATATTCAGCATTGATGTCGGCTGACACTCCGTCATCGCGAGCAAGCTCGCTCCTACATGGGATTGCGTTTTTTTGCCGTCAGGACGGTTTCTGTTTCTGCGCCCGCCATGTCGCCGGTGGCATACCGAACTGGCTGATGAACCACCGGGTAAACGAACTCGCCATCGAGTAGCCGAGCATATCGGCAATCCGGCTCAGCGAGTAGTTCGGGTTATCCAGATAACGCAGCACCAGATCGCGGCGCACATCATTGATCACGTCATTGAACGCACAACCATCGTCCTTGAGGCGACGCTGCAACGTGCGCACGTTCATCCCCTGGCTCTGGGCGACTTGCTCGATGGTGGCGCGGCCCATGGGCAGCAGCAGGTAGATCGCCTTGCGCACTTCGAACAGCATCGAGGTGCCTTGATTACTTTGCAGCGAGTCGAGGTAACTTTGCGCGTAGCGGGCCATGGCCGGGTCGGCGTTGGGGTTGGTCATGTCGAGGCTGGCGTCGGAGCAGACGATGCCATTGAACTCGCTGCCGAACTCCAGGGTGCAGCCGAACAGCCGGCGATGCAGCTGCAAATTGTCCGGTGCCTGGTGCATGAAGTTGACGCTGTAGGGATGCCAATGCGAGCCGAGCAGCGCCGCGCACAAGCGAAACATCACGCCGATGGCCAACTCGGTGGCCTGACGGCTAGGCATCGGCGTTTCGGTCACCACCTCTTCACGAATGATCACCATCTTGCCGGCCTCTTCGATGAAGATCGCCAGCGAGTCGTTCATCAAGTGCCGGTAATGCACCACCACCTGTAAAGCATCGCGCAACGTGCGCTGATGGCTGAGCAACAGGCTGACCACGCCAAAATCCGAGAGCTGGCGCGACTCGGCCATGCTCAAGCCGAAGGTCTGGCAACCGCTGGCGGCGGCCGAGTCTTCCAGCAAACGCACGGCGGAATCGATGGGAATGCGGTGTTCGGGAGCCAGCAATTGAGCCCTGCTCAAACCGACGGCGGCCAATGCATCGCGCGGGTTGAAGCCCAGATACTGGGTGACCTCCAGGTAGTTGGTCAGTACAGCGGCGCGAACAAGCTTGGACATGCGTGGGTCTTCCCTGGGCCGATGGCGAATGGCATGAGCGAGGCGACTATATCCAGCGCATCGCCTGTTGAACAGTTGTCTTGTCGTCGATGGATTTCACGCTGGCCGCTGCCGAATCAGCGCAGCTGGCGGGAGTGATCCAGCCTCATCCGTTGATTACAGTGACCCTGCGCCAACCTGCGGGGTTTTTCGACCAGCGGTCACGGCGATGAAGTGTCGGACAATTTGTCATCAAAAGAAAAGTGCCTGACGTCCAATGTAAAGCACCCCCGCTGGCCGCTCTTTAATGTCGACCCTACAAAAAGCCCCTGGCGAAAACAGCCAGTCGAGTTATCGAGAAAGCGAAGGTGTTGACCGTGGACAAATTGCAAACTGCCGCCACCGTTCTGATCGTACCGGGCCTGCGCGAGCACGTCGCCGAACATTGGCAAACGTTGCTTGAAGCCAGGCTCGCCAAGGTACGCAGTGTCCCGCCACTGGAGACCGACAAGCTCGACTGCGCTGCTCGCGTGCGGGCGATCCAGCATGAACTGGAGCAGATCGACGGGCCGGTGATTCTGGTTGCCCACAGCGCCGGTGTGTTGATGGTCGCGCACTGGGCGGCGCAGTACAGCCACCCGATCAAGGGCGCTTTGCTGGCCGCGCCACCGGATCTCGATGCGGTCTGGCCGCCAAACGATCCGTCTTCTGAAACCCTGCGCAGCCAGGGCTGGAATCCGCTGCCGCAAGGTCCGCTGCCATTTCGCAGCATCGTGGCCGGCAGCACCAACGATCACCTGGCCAGTCTTTCCGCCGTGTCCCGCATGGCTGAAAACTGGGGCGCCGAATTGCTCGATCTGGGCGAAGTCGGCCATCTCAATCCGGCCGCAGGATTTGGCCACTGGGCGCAAGCCGAGGCGCTGATCCTGCAGCTGGACCGCTAATACAGGAACCGGCAGGCATTACGCCAACCGGTATTTGCCCTCACTCCTGAAACGTTGACCCGAAGAGGTCCGCGAGAGGGCGGCTGCGCTTAAAACAAATACAAAAAGGCGGAGACAACGCAATGCACAACAACAAGAGTCACGGGTTCACCGCTTCACGCTACACCTTGCTGGCCTCGGCCATTCTCGCGGCAACGGTGCCGATGGCCCATGCGGCGGAGATCGAGACGGGTAACCCGGACTGGACCGTTCGCCTGGATAACACCGTGAAGTACAACTACGGCGTGCGTACCGAAAGCGCCGACAAGCGCATGTTGGCCACGCCGAACAACAACGATGGCGATTACAACTTCCGCAAGTCCGGCACCAACATCACCAACCGCGTCGACCTGTTGACCGAGATGGACGTGGTCTATCAAAACCACATGGGCTTTCGCGTCAGCGCCGCCAGCTGGTACGACAAGGCTTACGAAAACGCTGGCTCCAATTCCAACCCGTTCGTCAACGGCAACGGTTCGACTTCGGGCCTGATCGCCAACGATCCGCGTCTGGCGGGCGTCACCAATGACAACGTCGGCACCGGCAGCCCGCACCTGAGCAACTATGCCCAGCGCTACTACACCGGCCCGTCCGGCGAAATCCTCGACGCCTTCGTGTTCTACAGCACCGAAATTGGCGAAGAATCGATACTCAGCGTCAAGGCCGGCCAGCACAACGTGTTCTGGGGCGAGACCATTCTTAACCCGGTGCATTCGGTCAGTTACGGTCAGTCCGGTCTCGATCTGGCCAAGCTCGCGGCGTCGCCGGGCACTGAAGCCAAAGAGCTGTTTGTCCCGCGCAACCAGCTGTCGATGTCGTTCACCGTCAACCCGGAATTGACCGTCGGCGCCCAGTACTTCCTTGATTGGGATGAAGCGCGTTTGCCGGAGGCCGGAACCTATTACGGCGGTTCCGACCTGGTCGGTTTCGGCGCCCAGTCGTTCCTGCTCGGCAACACCAACGCCGTGGTTCCGGGCAGTCCGCTGGGTTGTGGCCTGGCGCCGTGCAACGGCTTGACCAACGTGCGTCGCGGCCATGACCTGACGCCGGACAAGCGCGGCGACTGGGGCGTCATGGCCAAGTGGTCACCCGCGTGGCTGGACGGCACCCTCGGCGTTTACTACCGCGAAACCTCGGAAATCCTGCCGCAAGCCTGGCTCGATGCTCGCGGTCTGTCCTCGGCCAACGCCAACGGCACCCGCCCGGCCGGGCAAGTGCCTGCCGTGATCAACACCCTCAACTCGTTGAGCACCGCCACCTATCAAATGGCCTATGCCGACAACATCAAGATCGTCGGCCTGAGCCTGTCCAAGGACGTCGGCGGGGTCAGCGTCGGTTCGGACCTGAACATTCGCCACAACATGCCGCTGGCCAGTATTCCGGCGATTGTCAGCACCAACAGTCCGCTGGGTCTGGGCCAAGGGCTTGGCTTGCTGCCGGCGCGCACCGCCGCCACCGGCGTGATCTACGACACCCCGGAAAAAGGCGACAGCATGGCCGCCACCGGCGACACCTTGCACTGGACGCTCAATGGCCTGATGACCATTGCCGATACGCCACTGTTCGATTCCGCGACCCTGCTTGGCGAGTTGTACTACAGCAACCTGCTCAAGCTCGATAGCAAGAACGAGGCGCTCTACAAAGGCAAGGACAGCTATCGCGGCATCGACGCGCCGACCCGGGACAACTGGGGCATCGCGGTCAACTTCACACCGACCTGGTACCAGGTGTTTCCCGGTGTCGACCTCAACGCGCCGATGTCCGTCAACGTCGGTCTCGACGGCGTGTCACCGGTCTCCGGTGGCGGTGCCAAAGACACCGGCAACTACGCCGTCGGCCTCGGGGCCGTTGTGTACAACAAATACTTTGTCGACCTGAAGTACGTGGACTCTTTCGGCAAGACCGACAAGTGCAACGTCAGCGGCACAAGCACCGGCCCGACCGGTGGCGACGGCTCCACGCCGAACGCCTTCAGCGGCAACGAAAACTACGCCTGTTACGCCGGTGGCTACTCGGCCTTCTCCGGTGGCGGTGCAACGACTGAGGACCGTGGCGCCGTGTACCTGACGATGAAAACCACTTTTTGATTCACCACTGATTTGCTCAATGCAAGCAGGAGAATAACAACATGAAATTCGCACAAACCGTGTTGGCCGCTTCGCTGGCCATGGTCCTCGCCGCGCAGGCGCAGGCCGCTGTTTCACCTCAGGACGTTGCCAAACTCGGCAGCAGCCTGACGCTGGTGGGCGCCGAAAAGGCCGGGAACGCTGATGGTTCCATCCCCGCCTACAACGGTGGCCTGACCACGCCGCCGGCCAGTTTCAAGGCCGGCGACAGCATGCGTCCGGACCCGTTCGCCAACGAAAAACCACTGTTGGTGATCGACGGCAAAAACGTCGATCAGTACAAGAACATGCTCAGCGCCACCACGGTGGAACTGGCCAAGCGCTTCCCGACTTTTCGTGTCGATGTGTTCCCGACTCACCGCACCGTCTCGCTGCCCCAGGCCGTGCTGGATAACGGTGTGAAAAACGCCAGCGGCGCCAAGTCGCTCGAAGGTGGGCTGGCCATCGAAAACGTGCTGCCGGGCGTCCCATTCCCGATTCCGCAGTCGGGCAATGAAGCGATGTGGAACTTCCTGTTGCGCTATCAGGGCGTGAGCATCAACTCCAAGTACGACTCGTGGAACGTCGACTCTGCGGGTGTGCCAAGCCTGGCGATCACCGGGCAGGCATTCATTTCCTACCCGATCTACGAAAACCTGGCGCAGCCGATCAGCAGCGCCGACGTGTACTACCAGATGAAGCTGTCCTACACCGGCCCTGCGCGCCGGGCCGGGGAAGCGATCATGCTCAAGGATGCGGCCAACCCGTTGCAGCAGCCACGCCGCGCCTGGCAATACCTGCCGGGCCAGCGTCGAGTGAAACTGGCGCCGAACCTGGCCTACGACACGCCGAACCCGGGCACCGCCGGCGCGGGCACCTACGATGACGTGTTCGTATTCAACGGTGCGCTGGATCGCTACGACTGGAAGCTGGTGGGCAAGCAGGAAATGATCGTGCCCTACAACACCTACAAACTGACCTACGTCCAGGATCCGAAATCGCTGACCAGCGCCAACCACCTCGCGCCAGACTTCGTGCGTTGGGAAAAACACCGCGTGTGGGTCGTCGAAGGCACCCTCAAGTCCGGTGCGCGCCACATCTACGCCAAGCGCCGCTTCTACCTCGACGAAGACAGCTGGACCGCTCTGGCCTCGGATCAATACGACGCCCGTGGCCAGCTCTATCGCGGCTCCTTCGCCTTCCTCAGCCAGAGCTATGACAAGCAGGTGCCGGACTCCACGCCGTTCATGATCTACGACCTGGTCGGCGGCACCTACAACATCAACGGTGTGGTCGGCCCGTATGGCGGCATCAAGTACATCGACCCGCTCTCCAAGGCGCAGTGGTCGTCGGAATCCCTGGCCGGCGCCGGTATTCGCTAAGCCAACCGCAAAAACGCCCGCTCGATTCACGGCTCACGAGGCGGTGGGAACGAGCGGGCGCCAGGTTTCAACGTCAGGCACACGGACGTGTGTCCCGGCGCGGTTTTCCGAAGAGGACGCGGTATGTGTTCGTATAAAAATTATTTGCCGTTGGCGTTTGGCGTGGTGCTCGGCCTGTTGCAGGGCACCACCCACGCGGCCGATTACGTCGATGTGCTGGACCTGCCTGTCAAGGTCAGCGCCTTGGCCATCAAAAGCCCGTTGTCCGGCATGGCCCGCGCCGGTGAGCGCGTGATCGCCGTCGGCCAGCGTGGCCATATTGTGTTTTCCGATGATTCCGGTCAGCACTGGAAGCAGGCCACCGTGCCGGCCAGTGCCGACCTCACTGCGGTGAATTTTCCGACCGCCACCCAAGGCTGGGCGGTGGGCAATGACGGCGTGGTGCTGCACAGCAGCGACGCCGGCGCGACCTGGCAAAAGCAACTCGACGGTCGCCAGATCGGCGCTTTACTGGTCAAGCATTACACCGCGCGGGCCAACGCCGAACCGAGCAACGAGCAATGGCCGTTGCTGGTTGCCGAGGGCCAGCGATTGGTCGAGCAGGGCGCGGATAAACCGCTGCTCGACGTCTGGTTCGCCAACGACAAAGTTGGCTATGTGGTCGGCGTGTTCAATCTGATCCTGCGCACCGACGACGGTGGCCAGAACTGGACGCCATTCCAGGATCGCACCGACAACCCGCAGGGTTTCCACCTCAACGCCATCGCCTCCACCGGCGATGCGGTGTACATCGCTGGCGAACAAGGCCTGTTGCTCAAATGGGATGACCACGCCCAACGCTTCGCCGCCGTGCCGACGCCCTATCAGGGCAGTTTCTTCGGCGTGCTCGGCAAGCCCGGCGAAGTGCTGGTCTACGGCCTGCGCGGCAACGTGTTGCGCAGCATCGATGGCGGCCAGAACTGGGCCGCGCTCGACTCCGGCCTGCACGTCAGCATCACCGCTGGCCTGATCGATGCCCGTGGTAATTACCGCTTGTTCACCCAGGGCGGACAGATGCTGGTCAGCCAGGGCACGGGCGCGCAATTGCAGCTGCTGCGCCAACCGGTGCCGACGCCGGTCGCCGGTGCCACCCAGTCCGCCGCTGGCGCGTTGGTGGTCGCGGGCAGCCGTGGCGCCCAGACGCTAGCCCTCGAACCCTAAGAGCGAGAACCCAGACATGGGCAATATCAAACAAGACGCCATGCCGGTGATCCGCGAGCTGCGCGATTTCGACCAGCACTCCGGTAACCTCCTCGAACGCTTGGTGTTCAACTACCGTCCGCTGTTCATGCTGCTGATGGCGCTGGCGACCGTGGTGCTGGGCTTCATGGCCGTGACGCGCCTTGAACTGCGCCCCAGCTTCGAAAAAATGATTCCGCAGAGCCAGCCCTACATTCAGAACTTCCTGGAAAACCGCCAGTCGTTGCGCGGTCTTGGCAACTCGGTGCGCGTCGTTGTCGAGAACACCCAAGGCGATATTTTCGACCCGGCGTACCTCGACGTGCTCAAGCAGGTCAACGATCAGTTGTTCCTCACCGAAGGCGTCGACCGGGCCTGGATGAAGTCGCTGTGGAGCCCGGCCGTGCGCTGGACCGAAGTCACCGAGGAAGGCTTCCAGGGCGGCCCGGTAATGCCCGACACCTATTCCGGTCAGCCTGAGCAAATCGAGCAACTGCGCCAGAACATCTCCCGCGCCGGATTGGTCGGCAGCTTGGTGGCCAGCGACTTCAAATCGAGCATGCTGATCGTGCCGCTGCTGGACAAAGCGGCGGCCGGTGGTCAACCCATCAACTACCACGCCTTCTCGCAAATGCTCGAAGAGCAGTTGCGCGACAAAATCGAATTCGCCGGCGACAGCGCCGCGCGCAAGGCCGGGGAAGAGGGCAAGGGCCAGTACAAGGTGCGGGTGATCGGCTTCGCCAAACTGATGGGCGACCTGATCGATGGCCTGATTCAAGTGATGATGTTTTTCGGTCTGGCGGTGATCACTTCGCTGGCAATCATCTACGCCTACACCCGTTGCGTACGCAGCACATTGCTGGTGGTCGGCTGCTCGCTGATCGCGGTGGTCTGGCAACTGGGCATCGTCGCCTGGCTGGGTTACGCCATCGATCCGTACTCGGTGCTGGTGCCGTTTTTGATCTTCGCCATCGGCGTGTCCCACGCCGCGCAGAAGATGAACGGCATCATGCAGGACATCGCCCGCGGCACCCACAAGCTGATCGCTGCGCGCTATACCTTCCGCCGTTTGTTCATTGCCGGCGTCACCGCGTTGCTGGCCGATGCCGTGGGTTTTGCGGTGCTGATGCTGATCGACATCCCGGTGATCCAGGACTTGGCGATCACCGCCAGCATCGGCGTCGCGGTGCTGATCTTCACTTCGTTGTTGCTGATGCCGGTGGCACTGTCCTATGTCGGCGTTGGCGCCAAAGCCGCCGAGCGCGCACTGAAAATCGACACCCGCGCCGAACACCACAAAGGCTTCGGCAAACTCTGGGATCTGCTCGACCGCTTCACCACCGCCAAGTGGGCGACCGGCGCGGTGTTGGTCGCGGTGCTGATGGGCGTCGGTGGTTTCATGGTCAGCCTCAACCTGAAAATCGGCGACCTTGAAAGCGGTGCGCCGGAACTGCGTGCCGACTCGCGCTACAACCGCGACAACGCCTACATCACCCAGCATTACGCGCTATCGAGCGACCTGTTCGCGGTGATGATCAAGACCGCGCCGGAAGGCTGCCTCAACTATAAAACCCTGGTGCTCGCCGACCGCTTGGCCTGGGAACTGCAGCAGTATCCGGGCGTGCAGGCCACGGCGTCGCTGGTCAACGCCGTGCGGCAAATCACCGCCGGCACCTACGAAGGCAACCCAAAACTCAACAGCATCCAGCGCAATCAGGACGTGCTCAACTACGCCGCGCAGCAAGCCTCGGTCAACTCGCCGGAGCTGTTCAATACTGATTGTTCGCTGATGCCGGTGATCACCTTCCTCAAGGATCACAAGGCCGAAACCCTCGACGCCGTGGTGGCGATTGCCGACCAGTTCGCCAAGGAAAACAGCACCGAAGATCGCCAGTTCCTGTTGGCGGCCGGTACGGCGGGCATCGAAGCAGCGACCAACATCGTCGTGCGCGAAGCCAATCGCACCATGCTGCTGTACGTCTACGCGGCGGTGACGTTGTTTTGCCTGATCACCTTCCGCAGCTGGCGCGCCACGCTGGTCGCGCTGTTACCGCTGGTGCTGACCTCGATCCTGTGTGAAGCGCTGATGGTCGCCATGGGCATCGGCGTCAAAGTCGCGACCCTGCCGGTGATCGCCCTCGGCGTCGGCATCGGCGTCGACTACGCCTTGTACCTGCTCAGCGTGCAGTTGCACTTCCAGCGCCAGGGCCTGCCGCTGTCCCAGGCCTACCGCAATGCCGTGTCGTTCACCGGCCGGGTGGTCGGGCTGGTGGGCATCACCCTCGCAGCGGGCGTGGTGTGCTGGGTGTGGTCGCCGATCAAGTTCCAGGCCGACATGGGCATCCTGCTGACCTTCATGTTCCTGTGGAACATGCTCGGCGCGCTGATCCTGATCCCGGCCCTGTCGTACTTCCTGCTGCGTGAAAGGGTGCCGCAAACCGCGCCTGTCATGCCGGCCGAAACCATCGAATCCACTGAACGTCCGGGCGTGCCTCATGCCCTGACCACTTCCGAGTAAGCCAACAATGTCTGACTACAAAGCTCCTTTGCGCGACATGCGCTTCGTACTCAACGAGGTTTTCCAGGTGTCCCGGTTGTGGGCCAAACTGCCGGGCCTGGCTGAAGTGATCGATGAAGAAACCGCCGCCGCCATTCTGGAAGAGGCCGGCAAGATCAGCGGCGAAGTGATCGCGCCACTCAACCGCGCCAGCGACGAACAGGGCTGCACCTGGAACAACGGCGTGGTCGGCGCGGCGGATGGTTTCGCCGAGGCCTATCAAGCGTTCGCCGAGGGCGGTTGGGTCGGTGTCGGCGGCGATCCGCAGTTCGGCGGCATGGGCATGCCCAAGGCGATTTCGGCGCAGGTCGAAGAAATGGTCAACTCGGCCAGCCTGTCGTTCGGCCTGTATCCGATGTTGACGGCGGGAGCTTGCCTGTCGATCAACGCCCACGCCAGCGAAGCACTGAAAACCAAGTACCTGCCGAACATGTACGCCGGGACCTGGACCGGTTCGATGTGCCTGACCGAAGCCCACGCCGGCACCGACCTCGGCATGATCCGCACCCGCGCCGAACCTCAGGCCGACGGCAGTTACAAAGTCAGTGGCAGTAAAATTTTCATCACCGGCGGCGAACACGACCTGACGGAAAACATCATCCATTTGGTGCTGGCGCGACTGCCGGATGCACCGGCAGGCCCGAAAGGCATCTCGCTGTTTTTGGTGCCGAAGGTGCTGGTCAATGACGACGGTTCACTGGGCGAACGCAATGCGCTGTCCTGCGGTTCCATCGAACACAAAATGGGCATCAAGGCGTCCGCCACTTGTGTGATGAACTTCGACGGCGCCACCGGCTGGATCGTCGACGCGCCGAACAAAGGCCTGGCGGCGATGTTCACCATGATGAATTACGAGCGTCTGGGCGTGGGCATTCAAGGCCTGGCGCAGGGCGAACGCTCCTACCAGAACGCCGTCGCCTACGCCCGTGATCGTCTGCAAAGCCGTGCGCCGACCGGCGCGCAGTTCAAGGAACAATCCGCCGACCCGATCATCGTCCACCCCGACGTGCGGCGCATGCTGTTGACCATGAAAGCCTTGAACGAAGGCGGTCGCGCGTTCTCCAGCTACGTGGCGCTGCAACTGGACAGCGCCAAGTTCAGCGAAGACGAATTCACCAGCAACCGCGCTCAGGAACTGGTATCGCTGCTGACTCCGGTAGCCAAGGCCTTCCTCACCGACATGGGCCTCGAAACCACACTTCACGGTCAGATGATCTTCGGCGGCCACGGCTACATCCGCGAGTGGGGCCAGGAGCAACTGGTGCGCGACGTGCGTATCACGCAGATCTACGAAGGCACCAACGGCATCCAGTCCCTGGACCTGGCCGGGCGCAAAATCGTCGGCAGCGGCGGGGCGCTTTACCGTTTGTTCGCCTCGGAAATCCGTAACTTCACCGCCAATGCCTGCGCCGATCTCGGCGAGTTCACCAAGCCGCTGAATGCCGCCGTCGACACCCTCGACGAACTCACCGCGTGGCTGCTCGACCGCGCACAAAGCAACCCGAATGAAATCGGCGCGGCCTCGGTCGAGTACCTGCACGTGTTCGGCTACACCGCCTACGCCTACATGTGGGCGCGTATGGCCAAGGCTGCGATGAGCACCCATTCGAAGGACGATTTCTACGTCAGCAAACTGGCCACCGCACGCTTCTATTTCGCCCGCTTGCTGCCGCGTATTCACTCGTTGAGCGCATCGGCCAAGGCTGGCAGTGAATGCCTGTTCGCGTTGCAAGCCGATCAGTTCTGAAAGGACAAGGAACCCCAACATGATGGCGACAAAAATAATTCCGCCCGCCGACGGCGCCTACGCCTATCCGCTGCTGATCAAGCAATTGCTGCTGTCCGGCGTGCGCTACGAGCCAGGTCGCGAAATCGTCTACGCCGACAAGCTGCGCTACAACTACCTGACCCTCAACAAGCGCATCCGCCGCCTGGCCAACGCGCTGACGGCGGCCGGCGTGAAGGCGGGCGACACCGTGGCGCTGCTCGACTGGGACAGTCACCGTTATCTGGAATGCTTTTTCGCCGTGCCGATGATCGGCGCGGTGCTGCACACGGTGAACATTCGCCTGTCGCCGGAACAAGTGCTCTACACCATGAACCACGCCGAGGATGATTTGGTGCTGGTGCATGATGATTTTCTGCCGCTGGTTGAACAGATTCACGGGCGGTTGAGCACCGTCAAAGGCTACCTTCAACTCACCGACGAAACGGCGGCCAGTACCTCACTGCCGGTGGTCGGCGAGTACGAGCATTTGCTGTCCGAGGCATCCGACCAATACGCCTTCCCCGACTTCGACGAGAACTCGGTCGCCACCCTGTTCTACACAACAGGCACCACCGGCGACCCGAAAGGCGTGTACTTCACCCATCGCCAATTGGTCCTGCACACCCTGAATGCCGTCGGCACGTTGGGCGTTTATCAGGGCCAGCCGCTGCTGCGTTCCGACGACGTGTACATGCCGATCACGCCGATGTTCCATGTGCATGCGTGGGGCGTGCCCTACGTCGCGACCCTGATGGGCATCAAGCAGGTCTACCCTGGCCGCTACGAACCCAACAGCCTGGTGCGCCTCTATCGCGAAGAGAAGGTCACGTTTTCGCACTGCGTGCCGACCATCCTGCAAATGATCCTCAACTGTGAGGAAGGCAAACAGGCGCGTTTCGACGGCTGGAAAATGCTCCTCGGCGGCAGCGCGTTGACCCTGGGCATCGCCAGCGAAGCCAGCAACAAAGGCATGGTGGTGCACGCCGGTTACGGCATGTCGGAAACCTGCCCGTTGCTGTGCCTGACCTACCTGCGTGACGAAGACCTCCAGTTATCCGCCGAAGCCCAACTGCCGATCCGCATCAAGACCGGCACGACGGTGCCGATGGTCGACCTGAAGATCATCGACGCCGAAGGCAACGATGTCGCCCACGATGGCGAATCTCTCGGCGAAATCGTGGTGCGCGCGCCGTGGCTGACCCAGGGTTATTTGAAGGACAAGGAGAAGGGCGCCGAGCTGTGGCACAACGGCTGGCTGCACACCGGCGACATGGCGTCGATAGATGAATGGGGCGGTGTGGAAATCAAGGACCGCATCAAGGACGTGATCAAGACCGGCGGCGAGTGGATCAGCTCACTGGAACTGGAAAGCCTGATCAGCCAACACCCGGCGGTGATGTCGGTTGCGGTGGTGGGCATTGCCGACGAACAGTGGGGTGAACGGCCGATGGCCATGGTCGTCAGCGAGCCGGGTCAATTCCTCGACCGCAAGATCCTGGAAACCCACCTGCAAGCCTTCGTCGATGGCGGGCGCATCAACAAATGGGCGATCCCCAAGCAGTTCAAATTTGTCGCAGAAATCCCCAAGACCAGCGTCGGCAAGATCAACAAGAAACTGATCCGCGAAAGCGAAGCCAACTGACCGCTACATCCGCGGCCGTGGCATGGTCGAGGGCATGCGTTGCTGGGGAGGGATGATCCTGCCACTGCCACCGTTGACGGGCGGGCTCGCCTGTTCGTCCTGGCGCGTGTCATGGCAGGACGAACCGCTGATGGCCACGACCACGGCGAACAGAAGCGGCGCAATCAAGTGCTTGAGCATGGGAGTTCTCCGGTGCCGGGTCTTTCCAGCTTAATCCGTGTTCTGCGCCTGCCACGCTCCGTTGGTCCGGCCATCGATTTCCAAATCCTGTGCCAAGCTGATGGATGCCCGTTCGCCCGCTGCCCACAGGAAGCCCAAGACATGAAGCACGTTCGCACGTCGCACATCCGTCGAGAGTTCTACAAAGCCGTCGGCTATTACCTTCGAATCGTTTCGCCGATCCTTTCCGTCATGCTTGTCGTCATCGTCACCTTCGGCCTGATCATCAGCTATCTGGAAGGTTGGGAGCCTTTCGACGGCATCTACTTCGGTTTCGTGACCGGGTTGACCATCGGCTACGGCGAACTTGTGCCGAAAATGCCGCTGTCGCGAATATTGGCAATACTGCTCGGCTTCAACGGCGTGCTGCTGACCGCGATATTCGCGGCGATCAGCGTGCGGGCGATCGAGATCGCGGTGCGGGTAACAGGTGGCGACAAGTAAGACAGGCTCAATGCCATGAAGTCGTGCTTAGATGCGGGTTTTGACCCACAGGGAATGATCCATGATCGACTTCAACAACAAGGGATTCTTCAAGCTCAAGCAAAACGACGAGTACGCCGAACGCGTGACCGCCCTGTTGCTGGACGGTGAGAAAGTCATCGACTCCTACAAATCCATGCGCGACGGCGTGGTGTTTACCAACAAACGCATCATCGCGGTGAACGTGCAGGGCATCACCGGCAGCAAGAAAGACTTCACTTCGTTGCCGTACAAAAACATCGTGGCGTATTCGGTGGAAACCTCGGGGACGTTCGATCTGGATTCCGAACTGGAAATCTATTTTTCGTCGCTGGGGAAAGTGAAGTTCGAATTCACCGGCAAGACCTCGATGGTCGAGGTCTCCAAGATGATTTCCCAGCACCTGCTATGAGCAACACACAGCTTTTGTAGGAGCTGAGCTTGCTCGCGATGAGGCCAATACATTCAACATCAATGTTGCCTGAACTGACGCTATCGCGAGCAAGCTATGCTCCTACAGATTTTCAGCAGAAGGCTAAGCCTCCCAACCCGCCCCACTCACCGCCGCCTGCACCAACGGATGCAAATCCGCCCCTTTGTGCTCCGTCTGCCACGCCAGCAATTCCTTGCGCATGCTCGGCGCCCAGAACATCTGCAGATGATTACGCACACTGAGCACTGCCTGCTCCTGGTCCGGTTGCGTAGCAAAGTACTGGCCGATCTGGTTGGCCATCTTGATCAGGTTGTCCGTACTCATTTACGCACCTCGGCTTTCTCAGGATGCCGACGTTCCTTCAGCAAACGATGCTGCTCATCACTGAACTCCTGAAAGCGCTTCTGCCACTCCGAAGGGTGATAAACGCGGCTGACCTCCACGGCGGTGACCTTGTACTCCGGACAGTTAGTAGCCCAGTCAGAGTTATCGGTGGTGATCACGTTGGCGCCCGACTCAGGGAAGTGGAACGTGGTGTACACCACGCCCGGCGCGACCCGTTCGGTGATCCGCGCACGCAATACGGTCTGCCCGGCGCGACTGCCGATGCCGACCCAGTCACCTTCGTTGATGCCACGGCTCTCGGCGTCGGTCGGGTGGATTTCCAAGCGGTCTTCGTCATGCCAGGCAACGTTGTCGGTACGCCGGGTTTGCGCGCCGACGTTGTACTGGCTGAGGATGCGCCCGGTGGTCAGCAACAGCGGATAGCGAGCGTTGACCTTTTCCTCGGTCGGCACGTAGCCGGTGAGCATGAACCGCCCCTTGCCGCGCACGAATTCCTCGATGTGCATGGTCGGCGTGCCGTCCGGTGCCGCCGCGTTGCACGGCCATTGCAGGCTGCCGTGGCGATCCAGTTCGGCGTAGCTGACGTTGGTGAAGGTCGGCGTCAGGCTGGCGATTTCATCCATGATTTGCGATGGATGCTGGTAGCTCATCGGGTAACCCAAGGCATTGGCCAGCGCCACGGTGCCTTCCCAGTCAGCCTTGTCTCCCAGCGGCTCCATGACCTTGCGCACCCGAGAGATGCGTCGCTCGGCGTTGGTGAAAGTACCGTCCTTTTCCAGGAACGAACTGCCCGGCAAAAACACGTGGGCGAACTTGGCGGTTTCGTTGAGGAAAATATCCTGCACCACCACACACTCCATGGCCGACAGCGCCGCAGTCACGTGCTGAGTATTCGGATCGCTCTGGGCGATGTCTTCGCCCTGGCAATACAAACCTTTGAAACTGCCGGCCAGTGCCGACTCGAACATGTTGGGAATGCGCAAGCCAGGCTCCGATTGCAGGGTGACGTTCCACGCCTGTTCGAACTGCGTGCGCACCACCTCGTTGGAGATGTGCCGGTAACCGGGCAGCTCATGAGGGAAGGAGCCCATGTCGCAGGAACCCTGCACATTGTTCTGCCCACGCAACGGGTTCACGCCCACGCCTTCGCGACCAATGTTGCCGGTGGCCATGGCGAGGTTGGCGATGCCCATGACCGCCGTGCTGCCCTGACTGTGCTCGGTAACGCCCAATCCGTAGTAGATCGCCGCATTGCCGCCAGTGGCATACAGACGCGCAGCGGCACGGATGTCGGCAGCGTTTACACCGCAGACTGCGCCGAGCACTTCCGGTGAGTTTTCCGCGCGGCTGACGAACTCGCGCCAATTGGCGAAATCGCTACCTTCGCAACGGGCGTCGATAAAGGCCTGATTGAGCAAGCCTTCGGTGACAATCACATGGGCCAGCGCATTGAGCATGGCGACGTTGGTGCCGGGACGCAGCGCCAGGTGCACTTCGGCGCGGGCGTGCACCGAGTCCACCAGATCAATGCGTCTCGGATCGATGACGATCAGCCGCGCGCCTTCACGCAAGCGGCGTTTGAGCTGTGAGGCGAACACCGGGTGGGCGTCGCTAGGGTTGGCGCCCATCACCAGAATCACGTCGGCCTGCATCACCGAGTCGAAACTCTGCGTACCAGCAGACTCGCCCAACGTTTGCTTCAGGCCATAACCGGTCGGCGAATGACAAACCCGCGCACAGGTGTCGACGTTGTTGTTGCCGAACGCGGCGCGCACCAGTTTCTGCACCAGATAGGTTTCTTCGTTGGTGCAACGGCTGGAGGTAATGCCACCAATGGAATCGCGGCCATATTTTTGCTGCAACCGACGGAACTCGCTGGCGGCGTAAGTCACCGCTTCATCCCAGCTGACTTCCTGCCACGGGTCGCTGATGTGCTTGCGGATCATCGGTTTGGTGATGCGATCCGGGTGGGTTGCATAGCCCCAGGCAAAGCGCCCTTTGACGCAGGAGTGGCCGTGGTTGGCCTGGCCGTTCTTGTCCGGCACCATGCGTACCAGTTTGTCGCCCTTCATCTCGGCGCGGAACGAACAGCCCACGCCGCAATAGGCGCAGGTGGTGATCACGCTGCGTTCCGGTTGACCCAGTTCGACCACGCTTTTTTCCATCAGGGTCGCGGTGGGGCAGGCCTGCACACAGGCGCCGCAGGACACGCATTCCGAATCGAGGAAGTTATCCCCACCCGCAGCCGAAACACGGGACTCAAACCCGCGCCCGGTAATCGTCAGGGCAAAGGTGCCTTGGGTTTCTTCACAGGCACGCACGCAGCGGTTGCAGACGATGCATTTGCTCGGGTCGTAGTCGAAATACGGGTTGGACGTGTCCTTCACGTCGGCCAGATGGTTGTCGCCTTCATAGCCGTAACGCACCTCCCGCAGGCCGACCTGACCGGCCACGGTTTGCAGCTCGCAGTTGCCATTGGCCGAGCAGGTCAGGCAGTCCAGCGGGTGATCGGAGATGTACAACTCCATGACGTTGCGCCGCAGGGTCGCGAGCTTGGGCGTCTGGGTGTGCACGCTCATGCCTTCGCTGACCGGCGTGGTGCAGGACGCCGGATAACCACGCATTCCGTCGATCTCCACCAGGCACATGCGGCAGGAGCCGAAGGCTTCCAGGCTGTCGGTGGCACAGAGTTTGGGAATGGTGGTGCCGAGCAACGCGGCGGCGCGCATCACCGAAGTGCCTTCGGGCACGCTGATGCTGCGGCCATCGATGCTCAGGGTGACTTGCACGTCGCTGTCGCGGGCCGGCGTACCGAGGTCAATATCGGTTTTCGGGTCGAAGAGAGTAATCATTGCTCGGCCTCCGAGGCTTGCAGACCGAAGTCAGCGGGGAAGTGCTTGAGGGCGCTGGCCACGGGATAAGACGTCATGCCGCCCAACGCGCAGAGCGAACCGTATTGCAGGGTGTCGCACAGGTCCTTGAGGATGATCACCTGCGCATCGCGACTGTTCTGGTCAGGCGCGGCCAACAGACGGTCGATCACCTCGACGCCGCGAGTCGAGCCGATGCGGCACGGCGTGCATTTGCCACAGGATTCCTCGGCGCAGAACTGCATGGCGAAACGCGCCATGTGGGCCATGTCCAGAGTGTCGTCAGCCACCACCACACCGCCGTGACCGAGCATCGCGCCCATGGCGGCGAAGGCTTCGTAATCCAGCGGCGTATCGAATTGCGAGGGCGGAACCCAGGCACCAAGCGGACCACCCACCTGCGCAGCCTTCAGCGGCCGGCCACTGGCGGTCCCGCCGCCGTAGTCTTCCACCAACTCCCGCAAGGTCAGGCCAAAGGCCCGTTCCACCAGACCGCCGTGACGCACATTGCCCGCCAGTTGGAAGGGCATGGTGCCCAGAGAACGGCCCATGCCGTAATCACGATAAAACTGCGCACCCTTGGCCAGAATCAGCGGCACCGAGGCCAACGTCAGCACGTTGTGCACCAGCGTCGGCAAGCCGAACAAACCCTGCAACGCCGGAATCGGCGGCTTGGCGCGAACGATCCCACGCTTGCCTTCCAAAGAGTCCAGCAGCGCGGTTTCTTCACCGCAGATGTAAGCACCGGCCCCGACGCGCACGTCCATATCGAAAGCCAAGCCGCTGCCGCCGACATTGGCGCCGAGGTAACCGGCAGTTCGGGCGATGTTCAGCGCTGCGCGCAACGTCGCCACGGCATCCGGATATTCCGAGCGCACATAGATGTAGCCGAAGGTGGCGCCGACGGTAATGCCGGCAATCGCCATGCCTTCGATCAGCAGGAAGGGGTCGCCTTCCATCAACATGCGGTCGGCAAAGGTGCCTGAGTCGCCTTCGTCGGCGTTGCAGACGATGTACTTCTGCGCCGCCTCGGTAGCGCGCACCGTGCGCCATTTGATCCCGGCGGGGAAGGCCGCGCCGCCACGGCCACGCAGGCCTGAATCGAACACTGCCGTCGCAGTCTGTTCACCGCCAATACTGACGGCCCTCGTTAAACCTTCGAAACCGCCATGGGCCCGGTAATCGTCCAGCGACAATGGCCGCGTAATACCGGCGCGGGCGAACAGCAGGCGTTGTTGAGACTTGAGATAAGGCAACTCTTCTACAAGACCCAAGGCCAGCGGATGAGCGGATGAATTGTTCAGCGCTTCAAGCACCGACGGCACATCGTCAGCCGTCAGCGGACCAAAACCGATACGGCCCTGCGGACTATCCACTTCCAACAACGGCTCCAGCCAATACAAACCACGCGAACTGGTGCGCTGCAACTCCAGCGGCAAATTACGTTCCTGAGCCTGCGTGATCAGCGCCACCGCCACCTCATCGGCCCCCACGGCACGAGCCAGCGAATCACAAGGCAAATAAAGAGTCGGCATCACGCGTCCTCCCGGCAAGCGTCAAGCAACGCATCCAACCGCTCGGCACTGAGCCGCGCATGCACCCGGCCATCCAGCTCCAGCGCTGGCGAACAGGCACAGGCACCCAGGCAATAAACAGGACGCAAACTAATGCTGCCATCGGCACTGCTGCCGTGATCATCCAGTTGCAGCCGCTCGCGCAATTGCGCAGCGAGATCCTCGGCACCACGGCTCTTGCACGACTCAGCCCGGCACAGCCGCAGGATATGTCGCGCGGGCGGTGCGGTACGGAAGTCATGGTAAAAACTGATCACCCCTCGCACCTCGGCCTGGCTCAGGTTGAGGGCATGGGCAATCTCGGGGACGGCGACATCGGGGACGTAACCGATGCGCTCCTGAAGATCATGAAGAATGGGCAACAGCGCACCCGGGGTGCCCTTATGGCGCTCCAGCAGACTGTTGACCACAGGCAGGTGCAACAACTCATCAGGCATTCAGCAATCCTCACGGTCACGGACAAACCAGAAGGTCGTCGGTCGTCCGAAAGTGTCGGCTGCGGCATTCACACCACGTCACGGTATCGTGGATTTCAGGCCGGTGGCCAGGGCACCCTTGGCGGGCATCTTGTTGTGCCCGATGCGATCTCTGTCGCACATCTTTCAGGGCATAAAAGGCAGATTGCCACGCGGCTATTGATTCAACTGCACCAAAGCGACGTGTTCAGTTCTGTCTACGACTATCCATTAAGTCTAGATGAGCGCCGCAAGGGCGTTCACACACCGGCCTAATGCCCGGAGGGCTTGTCGATGGGTGATGTATAGCAAGCATTACAGATGAGAAGAAGCATCAGAATCGAGGGCAATTCTACGGAGCAGATGTGTCGATCCCTCCGCTGCACCCCCAAACCCGCTCCAATGCCTAGTGAGCGGAAATGTCCTACATCCGTCTGCCCAAACAGAATCGGAAGCATCTGATTCTGTTTTTTGGCGATGTCTGAATGAGTCAACGCTTATCCCGAACGGCGTAGATTTCCTGCTCCTTTAAAAAGACAAACTACCCACTGCCAAGGAGCGGTCTCATGGCGTTCGACGCTTTTATCAAAATTGAAGGTATTCCAGGCGAAGCGCTGGACGAAAAATACCTTAACTGGATCGAAGTGAGTGGCTACAGCTTTAGCACTTATCAAAGCACCTCAGCCACCGCCAGCTCTGCCGGTGGCGCTACCGCCGGCCGGACAACCCTGAGCCATTTCACTTTTACCAAAACGCTGGACAAATCCAGCTGCAAACTGATGGAAGCCAGTTGCGCCGGTGAGCACCTGAAAGAGGTCACCTTGGTGCTGAGCCGGGCGGGTACCGACAAGCTCAAGTACTACGAGATTGTGCTAGAGGAAGTCATCATCGCCGACTACACGCAAAATGCCGCAGCCGGCATTCCCGTTGAAATGGTGCAACTGAATTACGGCCGCATTAAAACTGTGTACACCCAGCAAAAACGCAGCGATGGTGCAGGCGGCGGCAACATAGCGGGTGGCTGGGATCGCATTAGCAATAAAAGATATTCGTGAGGCTTAGATGACAGAGCCTCTAGCGTTTATCAACTCACGAACACAGTCTTTCGAATCCCTCAAGGCCGAACTGCGACTGACCGGCATTGCAAGAAGCAAGTTTGATGCACTCAACAGCCATATCGCCAATACTGCGGTGTTGGCGGGTGAATTAGTGATCATCGGTGATGTGACGACCTCATCCAGTACCCATCAAGAGGCGTACTTGATGAGCAAAGCCAGAGATATTCACATCGCCCTGCTGACTAATCAGGTCGACGCCGACGACTTCTTTCTCGACAACTTCGAACTGCTGCAGGAGTTACTCGACTATGGCGCTATCGGCGCCGGGGCCGTCAGTGATGGGTGGAGCAAATACATGGCCGCGATCAAGACCACGCTAGAGGAGATCGAACAGGCCCATGAAAACTATCTGCGCAGTGGGTCTATTGCAGCCAGAGACAGGTTCTACAGCGAACGCGCAATGTTATTCATCAAGCTGGAAAAACAACTGGGCAATGTTGCCTCTTACGGCTCGGGATTGCGTTCCCAAGGTTCGATCAAACGAATGTTGGGGATTTCGACCAAAAGCTACATGAGTACCGGCGAGATTACCGGTTACGCGCAGAAGGTCAGTGGTGTGGCCAGGGCGGCGAAGTTGATCAAGCGAGGAGTTTATATCGGCACTGCCCTGAGCGTTGCCTCCGCCGGGCTGAAGATTAAGCAGGCATGTACGTTGGGGCGGGAGGATGAGTGTACGAAGGCGAAGTATGTTGAGGGTTCTTCTCTGGTTCTTAGTTTGGCTGGTGGCAGCGGTGGGGGATTACTTGGCGGTCTCGCAGCTTCGTACGGATGTATAGCGATATTGGGTTTGACTACTGGAGGAGGCGGCGCACTGGTGTGCAGCGTAATAGGAGGGGTAGTGGGAAGTAAGGAAGGCGAAAAGCTCGGAGGTGCAGCAGGTGAAAAATTCGGTGAGTTTATTTACAGAGAATTGATGTAATGAGTTCGGTTTCTTTAGGGCTCCTGGGGTTTTTCATTGGTATGCCACTGATAATTATCCTCGTGTGGCTAATTTATATGGTTCATGTCTATACGGAAAAAGCAGAAGCACTGCTGTCAAACAGTGGTTTTGTAAAAGCTAATTTGGAAGCATTTGATCAAGCTGGCTTATTGGGGAAAGCTATGCGCAATGGCTTCATTACTTTGGTGTTGATAAATCCAGATCTTTTGGCGAAAAGGGGGCTTGTTAATGTGAATGAGGTCAAAGAGTTTCCAAGAAGAATAAAACGAGTTTTGGTTGTTTCATGGGGGTTGTGTTTCCTGTTTACGAGCGCACTTATGATTTTAGGGTTTTACATTGAGTATGTTGATAAGTCGGCTGGTGTATAGGTGCTGTTATGATATTTGGTGAGTGAAAGTAAAGTTGTTTGCTAGTTGCTATTTTTACCTATAATAAAAATCCGCAATGAATAATGTCCATGTCGACCTTGTATTTTTAATGATGCTTGCGCCGCTTTTGCTTGTCGCGGTATGGCTGATGTATATTGTGCAAGTTCACACCGAAAAAGCGGAAGCGTTTTTGTGTAATGGTCATTTTGTGAGCGTTAACAAAGCCGCATTTTATAATATGGGGATTTTTGGGGAGTTTATGCGTAGTGGGGTTCTCACTATGGTTTGATCATGCCGGGCATTTCAGTGAGGCGAGGTATCGTCAATGCTGCTGAAGTCGAACGATTTCCGAAAGCTTTAAAAAGGATGCTAGTGATCTCGTGGGGGGTTTCTGGCTATTAAGTATTGCTTTTATTGTGTTTGGGGCCTTTGTGAAGTGCGTTAATTGAGTTGGATGATTGGCATGATTTTTTATCAATTCCTGCCGTGTCGTATTCAAGATGGTCAGATATTTTTATAAAAAGTCGCTGAGTGGGTATTAGTCGGGGCGTATTGTCCTTCGAGTCGTGGGTGGATTCGGTTGAGCTATTACAGAGACAGGATGGTCTTAGTATTATGTGCCGTTAGCGGAAGTCTAGAGGCGCTAGCTTCATGATGTAATTAGAGTAAATGTAGGTGGTTGGGTTGTGGATGAGTGCGGTGAAAAGTTTGGAAAGGTAGTGAGAAGTTATTTGTAAGGTCTTGCCATAATGAATAATGTTGCGCTGGCGATCATCGTGATATTGATATTCTTTCTTGGAATCGTATCAACGTTCTGGATTGTTTTGTCTTCGTATCGTTTTACTGAGCTGTTAGAAAGTTACCTGGATAAAAGTAAGTTTGTAGCGAGTAATCGCAAGGTGCTTTCCCATGCAGGTTTGGTGGGTCTGCTCATCAGGAATTGTACAATGGCTCTAATGTTTTTGATTCCTCGGCTCTGTGAAAAACGTGGGCTTATAGAAAAGGATGAGTTGTTGAATCTGCCCATTCACCTGAAACGAAAATTGTTGGTGCCATGGATCATTAGTGGGTTCACATTATTTGCGGCTTCTATCTACTGTTTTTTTGTCATTTGATTCTAAGACGCAATTGGAGGGACCTTCCCTGAGACTGGCCTTGCTGGGACCGCCACAGCAGTAGGGGATCGGTGGCGAGTTATAAATGCAAAAAAGGGATGTTCTGCACCAAACCCCAACCCCCCATCAAGCAGGAAATGGGGCCTGCCCCTTGGGCTGCCAGTGGACAGCAAATTGGCAAAATAGTAGCGTCGCGCCACTGCCTTCAACTCTGTAACGGACTACACATGCTCACTGCCACTCCAGCCTCGCGCCTATTCTGCGCAATCACTTTCGCCGTCGTGATGACCCCGGCGTTCGCCGACTGGGAAGAATCTCCGGAATACGCCTGGAAAACCTACCTCTCCGATTGCCAGCAATTACAGCGGGATGTGACCGATGTACAGAACGGGCGCAAGATGGCCATGGATGTCTTGCCCAACATCCAGGGCTTTCTGCGAACCATTACGGTACACCGCAAGAACCTGGCCCAGCCAAGCCTCAGCTCCCCCGATTACGCCCGTTGTGAAAACGTCGTCTCCCAAGCCAAAGACACAGTGGCCAAGGGCAGTGCTGAAAACGACGAGGCGATGGATCAACATTTCCGCCAAGCCCAGACCGAGCACCTGAACTCCCCGGAATACAAACGTGCTCGCTTTCTGGGCTTCACCGACGTCGGCGAAATCGGCGACCTCGACCAGCACGCCGAACTGGATGGCGAAGCAAATCTGAAAACCTTGATGCTCACTGTCGATTTTGGCTGCGGCCGCCATTTCCGCGCCGCGCATTACATCAAACCCTACGTGGTGTACACCGTCCATCGTTCGGACGGCAGCTGCGGCGTCTACAAGCACGTCGCCGTGCTGGGCGGTGAAACCGTGGAGCGAGGCGACTACATCAATCCGAAAGGGGTTTTTCAGTACGTGGGATGGAAGAAATTGGCCGGTGCGGATGGCTTTCCCATCGACGTTCGAGTCGTAAAAGCGCTGAAGTAACCCTCAGGATTTTTCTTCAGCGCAGGATGGCTGGCGATATCGTCAGCCCAACCACCCTCAATCCCGAAGATGCACCACACCCCACTCAAACCCCAAGGTCAAATAACACCCGACAGCGCACCGCAATACCCTGTGGGAGCTGGCTTGCCAGCGATAGCGCCCACTCAGCCAACACAAATGCCGAATCAGCCACCACCCTCACAAACCACCCCCACAGGCCTCAACCACTAACCCTCAGCCTTAGCCCCCGCCCGCTTGGACACCGGCACATAAACCCGATCCCGAGTAAGCACCTTCACCGCATCATCCACCAACGCCTTACTCATCGAAGTCAGATAATGCGCAGCCCAGGCGTGACGATCAGTGTCCCTGGCATAAGCAGCATCTTCAGTGAGCGTCTTGGCCAGGAACAAAAAATCGGAAGCCATGGACAACGCATCACCAAGAGGAACCCCGCGAGTGACGTGGAACAGTGGTTGATCCGCACAGTAGATCGCGGGCGTCAGACCAATGGTTTTGAGTTCAGATTGTTCAGTCATTGGCCACCTCCGAGGATGGAGAGGCAATGGGGGAGGGGGGTACGCGATAGGGGGTTGAGTAGAGGGGAAAGCCAAATTTCAAACGGATTGATACTGCGCATTATCCAACTCCTTGATATGAGGAGCTGCCACGTTCGTTACCACACGAATGGGTGACAGCTGTGCGCAGGGTGGTAAACCGGGAATCAAGGAAACCGGCACGCCCGAGGGCGTCCCACGCACAGCCGCCATAACTCACGTCGCAGGCATAAAAAAAGCGCCTGATGACGTGATTGGGGCGCTGTTGCGCCTTGAATAACTCGGGTTACCACACCCGGTCGCTGAATTGGCAGCGACGGTGGGGAGCGTAACGTGGAGACTCTCGATCTGCAACCTTCGGAGCGCTCGACTCCGACCCTCGTGCTGGGAAGTAATGTGTTCCCCACCTCTTTTCTGCGTAGCGATAAAGACCAGAGTCGCCGCTAAAAGAGCTTCACTTTTTTTCTAATATTTAAATTGTCGATGTAAGGCTTTGGCGGGTTGGCACGTGAAGGTAGAGGTACTACTTTGATGCTTTCATACATTGATGGTGGGAAAACGAGCTCAGCGTCAGTCAGTGGACCATGTAGCGATGGGATGTATTGAAAGTCTATACCCGGTTTTTTTAGGTGGTAATCCTTTACGTAAACTCCGAATGTAGTTGGTAGTTCTGCGTTAAGCACGTAATGTACATCTGTTATGGCTGAGTCTCGAGAAAGCGAAGTGTACGGAAAAAAAATGCCAATGTCTTTATATGGCCGATCGCCATAGGCAGCAGGTACGGAATAGTTGCTGGCAAATTGAATGTCGGGTGTTGCGTAGAATCCCTCTCCATAATTCAATCCGTTAGCTGATCCTGCTTGTTTAATATTCAATCCTTTTTCGAAGCTTTTTATATGTCTGCTTGAGGAGCCATGATAGCCCGCAAGGGTATATTCACCTAGCGTTGGTGGCGTTGCTTTTAGTTTGGTGAGGGCTGTGGGTGAGGCAAGTGTTGGACGCGGTATTTTTAGATAGGGTTTATGTTTTTGGAGTGCTGCTACGATTGCTGATGTTTGTATTACATGTCCTGTCGGATCAGTGCTGTTGATTGGTTCTCCCAAACAATAGGTGTACGGGTTCAAACCGCCCTTACCAAATGGGCTCAAACTATCAGGGCTATTGAATCGCATTAGCACTGGATTGAAAGCCCTATATCCGTTCCCCAACAGGTAATGCGCAGTCAACGGTTCCGGCCGCTCCCCATTAAAGCCGAGTAAGCTAGGTACCCTACTTAAAGGGTCGCTGTGACCATAGGGCGAATAGGCTATGGTTTGTGTTTGACCATCGGTTTTGAGTGTCTGCGTCACCGAGCGCTTTTGATCGTAAGCCAGCAATGTGGTGTGGAGTGCATCGCCATTGCTCTGTAGTTGCGCCAATAGCTGGTCGCCATGCTGGATGACGGAGTGGCGTATCCTCCCCTGTATCTCAGTGCTTAGGCGATTTTTGCAATAGAATCGCTGCAGCTCTGGTTCACCCATGATCAAGTTACCGATCAGCCGGTCGAGAGCATCATAGCGATAATGGCAAAGTAGAGTTTTAGGTTGAGTTGTCATGGGGTGAACGCCTCAAAGTTCTAACTGAAGCGTTCAGTATTCAGGGAATCGCGAGGTCTGGGTACTAGCAGAAGTGATAGTTTGCATGTTTTAAATAGCATCAACGGCACCCGAGAAGTCTCGACCCTCATTCATTGAATGTCTTTCAGATAATCCTTGAGCGTGATGAGCGGGGCATCAAGGTGCGTGATCGTCTGAACCCCAGCAAACTCCCCCGCCAATCTCCCCAACTCCCGCCCCAACGGCTTATCCACACCCCCAACCGCCTCCAACGCCAACCCCACACACTCATCCACCTTCACCTGAATCGCCTCAACATCCCCCCGCCGCACCAGCAACTCAAACACATCCCGCTGGTAATCACCCATGACCAAATCGTCACGCAAAATCGGGCTTGAATCTTCCGACTCATAAGCCAGTTTGAGGGAGAAGAGGGCGACGGTTTCCAGGTGTAATTCCATGGGGGGAATCCTTGTGAAATGTTCTTCCGGCGAGAAGGACAGAAGAGAAGCAAGATCAAAAGATCGCAGCCTTCGGCAGCTCCTACACGGGACGGTGGGGTGTCAGGTGCTTTTCTGCGGGCGAAAAAAAAGGCCTTGCTAAGCAAGACCTTTCTTAATTTTGGTGCCCGAGGGAGACTCGTGTGTTCCATATAAATCGCGGTCTGCAAGCGATTCAGATGCTTTGGGATACAAGTGGGGATACAGGCATCTCGGTGCTGGATGCATTTTAACCATATTGATGCGTGCGTGCATGCATCAGAGAAAAATGATGCTGCGGTTACCTAGGTATTCATGGCGGTCCACTGTCCGAAGGGCTTTCGATAGCGTTGGAGAGGATTTTGATGCCGATTCCGGTTACATTCGTAAATTTCGTACGTTTCATAATGAAAAGATCAATTTTCGTGGGCTGGTGATCGTCGGTACCGATCGTCAAGAGGTAATAACGCTATCTTTTTTGAACGGTGAAGACTGCTGAAATATTTTGTTGGCCTTGAGTATTGCTCGTTTTCGAGTGAGGGAACACAGGACTAGGTTGAATGACTGAACAACAGGTGTTGATTGACTGGATTCATCGGGTTGAATTTAAGCTAGATGAAAATGGAACGTACGTCGAAACAAAGCGATTAGCTAGCCTTGTTACGGAGATGTATTTCGAAAAGTATTTGGTGAGGAATAATGCACTAAAGCTTCCCGAAAGGTTGAGTTTTGGGTGGATGTACAGGAATAAAAGTAAGTATTCAAGAGACAGAGTTTGGTTCAAGCTTTCAGAGGGCGGTGTAAATGGTGATGTTAACCGTCAGTTCATAGAAATGATTAGCAGCGCTAATAGAGTAGACCAGTTTTTTCTCGTTGAGTCCGAGGTCTCTATTCTCGAAGAGTGTATAGATGTTCAATGGAAAGTCACAGAGCTGATTGTTAAAGGTGATGGCACTCTTTTGCCCGACTTGAGCGAACAGGCAAAAGCCTATCAGAAGCAGATCACGGATGGTGTCATTGCTGAACTTTCGCTTCGTAGTTCGCTTGCGGTAGATAAAAAAATTAGTGGTTGGCTTAGCTCGGAAAGTTTGAGTGGCTTGAAAAGATTGTTCTCTCAGCGTTGTTTGATGAATTTTTCCAAGCTTTATTTATCTGATATAGATGCTGTTGGGTTGGGCGAAGACGGTTCTATCGAGGTTCTAGAGTTTAAAAGGAAGGATCCTGCTAATGGAGTCAGGTATGTTGCCATTCCTCGCTACAATGAGTTGTCTGGAGTTGAGCTTTACATAAGTAGGGTTTATGCATTCAAGTGTATGGATTCGACGTTTAAGGTTGAGTTTAGTAACTCTTCTCGCTGGAGTGCAAGTAAAAGCCCCAGCTTTGGCCTCGATATCTCTCATGCGAAAAACGTTGAGTTGTGCTGCAGAGCGGGAATTAAATATCGTTATATCATATGGAACTCAAATAAGACGGAGCCAGGCGAGTTGCTAACCCATTGCTGGTCGCCAAAAGTCCCGCTCAATATTTTTGTTATGGATGTGATTTTAAGTAGTTTTGATGGGTTGAGTCTTACTTACGGTGATGACTCAGGGTCATATACTGAAGAAACCAGATTCCAAGTTATGATCCCAGTCGTGAGTTTTAACTCAATCTCAATCCCCTCCTGACGTCTGTGGTTAAAAAAGGGGCAATGGCGGGTAAAAGTGTTGCCATCGGGTCGTACCAAACGCTGGGTTGCAAATCGGTTTGGCGTCTGCAAAGTCCTGCCAGCTGGGGGGGTGAGCAGGGTTGATGCAGTGGCCTGGTGCGCCAGATACCGCCGGGGACCCTAGGGATATCTGAAGGACACGGGGTCGGAAACCCGCGAGATCTTGGTAGCGACAGTTCCCCGAGCTTACTGAAATTTCGACGTTGAAATTGAAAGGATATTGAAGAGAAAGGGGCATCGTTACCGCAACGGTAAAGGTGCGCCATTGTGTTGTTGATAGCGAATGGTGGAGCCCCGTCAACCTTGGGGATGGTGGCAACCACGTCAACCTGTCAACCAACGTAGAAAACTCAGTCGCTAACAAGATGCTGCGGGTTTTGTGTCCCGTGTCTTTCAGATTTGTTCAGGGTCCCCGGCAACCTCTCAAGACCTTGTGCATTTGCACTGGTGAACTGTGTGTTCACCCGGTTCACCTGTTCACTAAGCTGGGTATCCTGTCGCTAACACAGTCCTGCGGGTTTTCGACCCCGTGTATATCTCTTTTGCTTAGGGGCCCCCCGGCTCCTGCTGGACTCTCTTCGCTGGTGGAATTCATTGCTGATGGGGGGGTGGGGTGGACATACGGAAAACGACGTGTTACTGGTGTTGCAGGTGTAGCGTTATCGGTCAAAGTATTGATTTTATTGAATAAAAATCGAGTTACACTGGCTGGCGTCTCCTAGAGAACGCGGTGTAGCAATTACGAAAGGTGTAACGTTTCCAACTCGCCTGCTGAATCATACAGAACGGTGCACCTAGGTCTGCTAACGGCCAAAGCAGTCATTTAAATTAGACAAATTTGAGGCAATACATTCAATGCTAGAATTTGAAAACATTAAGGGGGCGAGCTTGGATAAGGTCTAGGAAATCCAGGGGATCCAGATAAAGCCCATCCTCAATCAATAGCAGTATTCTGTAGAGTTACGACTCGAATTGAGGTGACCTTTCGCTTGCCATTCGTCGGGGGCGGAAGATATGAAGGCAGCGTTAGTTTCGGAAATGTCACGGGTATGAAATGATGGCGCAATGCCTTCGATTCCGGCCGCCGAACCATAAAAAGGGATTTTATGTCTTATACCTATAGCGCCCAGCTAGCTCTGCTATCCGCGAATGGATATCAATGTCCGCCAGCAGGAACATCTCCGATTCAACGAGATGCATGGCGGTGGGTGGCAAATCCCGTTAGTACGCAGTGTTTTGCTCCAGTGGCCGTTCGAAACCCTCCGCGCTTTCTTCGGGCCACTGATCCAGTCGAGAAGTGCTCTTGCTGGGGGCTATCTATGCATATGTCGTATGCCCAAAGTGTCAGTGCTTTCCAAAGCGTTCAAAAAAGCTTTCGCATGGCACGTAAGGTGTTTGGTGGGCACGTAGCAAATTTGTTAATTACCCCCAATGACGGAGCCTGTACCACGGCGGATCGCTATGGCCATTTTGACTTTCACCCCTACGCGACGGGTAACGTTTATAATAACGTCTCGACGGTGCGAGCAATCCCATGAGCTTTCTCCGTATTGAAGGTGAAAAAATAGATGCTCGAACTCTATCTAAGCATCAGTGGAATGCTGATTTGATTGAATTTGAGGGGCCATTATTAAGTCTTTATAAAAGCGAGTCGGGCGATGATTTGTTGTACGCTTGGCTCGATTGCAATGCGACTCGTAATCGTTGGTGCATAATACCTGTGGGCCGAAAATCTCTTCGAGATTACTTGGAGCAACAGATAACACTTAGAGATATATATATAGACTCTGAGTGGGTAGTTGTATTTCATACTGGTGTTTCCGCAAAACGCAGTGCTTTTCTTCGTACAAGTTGGGACAAATTACCAGAAGCGTATTTGCCTGAGTTTGACTCGTATCTGACTCCTGAGATAGCAACTCCGGCGGCGGAGAAGTTAGCAGAGGAAATTACAGAGTCTTATTTTCTCGGCTTAGATGGTGAGCTGTATATAGATGACTTTTCACTAGTCCCTAAAATATATCAGCAGCTCTATTCATTTCACTACGGGCTGGAACATCTTGATCGCCCAGCGGTACATGGTGCATTGAGTAAACTTGCAGGCAGTTGGACAGGGGGGTTCAGTGCGGTCCACCTTTTCACAGGGTTGAATTCAGTAACGCCATCTATACACAGGGCAAAGGTATCAGAGATTCAGTTTGCCTCTCCAGGGCATATCAAACTCAATTTGTTGTCTAACCTTGCTCGTAGAATTGAAACGTCCGCGAATCAAATTTTTGATGAAAATTCTTTTGTGGCATTAGAGCAGTATTATTCGACGGTTTATAGATATTTCAAAGATAACAAGATATCAGGCTTTGATGATGAAAGATTAATGTCAGCTACTCTTGCTCCTGAAATTCTGATCCGTTTAGAAGAGTTTGTAGACTTCTTTTTTGACTTAATGAAATGGGATGATTATCGAAGCAGTTTTGATTATCTAAATGTCGATGCGCTACATCAGTTGCGCGTTCTGCTTGCTTATTACCGCAGACTTAAAAAGTTACGACCCTATTTGGTGGGTGGTAATTTATTTTTAGGTAAATCCCGCATTGTTGGAGCTTCCGACTTGGGTGCATTAGAGTAACCGAGAATTTGACACTAAGCTGCCGTGTTAGACGAGGCGTCTGCATGGCAGTTTAGACTTTTACGTTTAACTTGTTTTTCAGTAGTGCTTTTGCTCCTGCTTTCACACGTAAGTTTAGCTGTTATTTGGTTTTTCTCTTTCCTGTGCTACGAATTCACAAACTAAATTCTCGGTCCAAACCATAACTACGAAGGTTGTAGTGTAAGTTCGCTATTAAAATGGGTATTTATGTCAGTTTTAAAAAGAATTGAAAATGAGTATGGTAAATTTTCCGCACTAAACACTGATATCTCTAGAGAAAAGCTGGGGCGGTTTTCGGGAGTTCAGCACGAGAAGCTGAAGAAGATTTTTGGAAATCACGACGTATTCGTTGGGGTAGAATGGATAGCACGCCATTACTTGGCATCAAAAAAAATATCGTTGGCCGCACTCTACTTCACACAGTCACAAGTCCTTCAAGTGCAGGGGATGAAAAATCTTTCATTCTACGCATGCTACTATTCGTTATTCAGTGCTCTGTCGGCAAATATGCTATTGAACGCTGATTTTAGTTTGGAAAAGGTTAGATCAATTTCCCATAGCGCATTGGCTAGGGATATTGATAACTACTATGTGCGTCAAGATCTTTATGCGCGAGAGATTGTATCTTTACTTGATGAGTTGCGATTTTGTCGTGAGTTGTATAGCTATCATCTTCCAATTTCTGGTGATGTCATTCATGGGGATACTGCCTTGGATGTTACGGCGCTTCATTCTCGACTAAGCAATGTTTTGCCTGTATGCATGCAAATGGCTGATATGCAATCTTATCTAACTTACTATGCATGGAAAGAAGTGCTCGGGGATGGGCTTGATATAGCCTCGGAGTATATGCCTGAAGTAGATGAGCTATTCTGGTCAGTTGTGCAACGTGAAGGCCCTTCATCGCTATCGCACAAAGATCGCGGTGATTACAGGTTGTTAGCATACTACTTGAAGACAGGGTCGCCCATTCCCATATCATGGTTTATTAACGATAAGTTGATGGAGGATGTGGAGTGTGCTTGGGGAGAACAAGAAAACGATGAGGGATATCAGATAGACTCTGTTGCCCAATATCTATCCAATGTCATAAGGGCATAATAGTTCTCCCTGGTTTCGTCCATAGACGGAATGACGCTTTGGTCCGAAAGTCCCCGCTGATGATCGATCGCTTCCGGCCGAGGCTGTGTGAAAACGTTTTAGCGCAGAGTTGAGATTCAGAACCAGAACGAAAATCTCGTTCCTACACGAATTTCAGGTCTGCTAGTTAACTAAGGACTGCCAGATTTTACGTAGAAACGCTGACTTTAATACGGTGCCTGCGTTTTACACAGCCTGGGCCAGAAGTAGACGTTCTCGCGAGTTGATAAATATGGGGCGATTCAGCAGACTGTTGCCGAAGCGCCGCTTTGAATTTACAATTGCCCAGAATCGATGTCACGAGGCTGGTTTTAGGATATATATGATTTCTGTGTCTGTTGATTTATTACTATCCTTAAGATCAGATAGTTTACCAGTCCGCCCGTAATCAGACCAAATATCGTAATAATATTTCTGCGCTAGTGAGTTGACTCCACTCCAGTCACTAAATGTAGCTAGACCTGCATAGCCATCAACAAATACAGCAAGTGCTTGACATTGAGCTCCATAATCTCGTGCAGCAAACGCGCCAGAGAAATCCAGCTTGCTTTTAGCGGAAAGATTGAAGCAAACGTTAATAGCCCCATCCAACTTAACGGAGGGATAGCACCATCCATCAAATCCACCCAAGTGAACTTCTTTTGCAATTATATTGCTAATTGTATAAATTTCATCTTCGCGAAAACTATTATTTATAAAATCAAGAATTTCTTTTGCTTTATCGGCGTGCTTGCCAAAATAATCGGGAATGCTCTCACTCGGCCAGCCGATTTCCACTAGCTCCACATCATCGGTAGACTTGTAGAATATTAGAAGATAGGGGTCACCGTCTTTTACGTCTACTTCAAGCTTTGGCGCTTCCGTTTGCCCCTCAGTGACATACAAAAACTGCTCGCCCGAAGCATTGAATCTCCCTGCCTTTATAGCTATTGGAGGTGCTTCCCACATATCAGAGATAAAGAATGCTTTTTCTGTAGGTTCGTCTTTTAAGTTCCGAGCCCTGATGAAGTTTGTATCTTTTGGGTAGCTCCTTCGTGATATAGGAATTCGCGGCGTTCTTGCAATTCCCGCCTGCCCTATAGCTAGATCCAGTATCCATGCATGAGTCTCACGCTCTCCCCAAGACCCAGAGGATGCTTGAAACACTGCAATACGTCTGCGTATTTCGTCAAGAGTAATACCGTTAAAAACCTCATCATACATTCTAGTACAATCCATAATTCTCTCTTGAATCTTTTATTCGGATTTTCTACTTTAAATAAAAAAGGGAACTGATGTATTTTCCTTAAATAAATCAGCCTTCTTTTTGCTGTAGGGAATAAAGGCCAGCTTGTATCGTCTGCTCGGTGGAATTGACCCAAAGGGGAAGTCCAACGGGGCGAGCGTATCGCTAGATTTTCTCCTCAATTTCATGAACAATGTCAGCAAGGCTAGTGCCAGCAATCGAATTATCCCGTCTCCAATCACCGCCATTTTTTGATTTTTGCACATAAAGAATATTATCTTTTTCGAGGATTCTATAAGAAATGGTAGGAGTGACCAACACAGGGCGCCCTTCGATTACCGACCAATCCGGGATACTACTCTTAATATTGTTAAGGTGAGTGTGAAAAGCAGAAGCAGAAGCAAACCGTTTCTTTGAGTCTACATGGGTCGCTTTTCTTATTGTTCTCTTAAGGATATCTGGAACCCAGGGGGGAAGCGTTGAGAGATCAAGAATCTTTCCACGCTGAATCCGCTCTTTTATGCACCTATCAACAAACAGCGCTTGATCAGCTCTCGACGGAAGCAAATCATGTTCACGCCTTTGTCTTTGGCTTAACCAAGCCATTTCTTCATAAGGCAGATAGCCGCCCAAAAGTTGATAGAGCATCACTCCGCACTGATACAGATCACCAGCGAACCCGTAAGATCCTGCCTCAAGAGATTCCGGTGGTCTGTATAGAACAGCATGGCTTGAAGCAGGTATTGAATCCAGATCTTCAGGGATGTATTTAATTGATCCAAAGTCACCGATGATCGACCTACCATCATCACCCACGTAAATGTTAGATGGTTTCAAATCTCTGTGTAGGTAGCGACGCTGGTGTAAGTGAACAACACCACACAAAACTTGCCTGATACGCTCAACAGCTCGAAGATTGCTGTGCTCAGTCTTTTCTAACACATCGTCAAGATCGCCATCCAAGCGAGGTGTTACAAAGTATGCCCATTCCCCGTCAAGAAGGCCTGCACTCTTTACTGGCAAAATATTTGGGGCTTCAATCAACGCCAAAGTACTGGGTTCAGCATGATACTTGACGTTTCCTCCCCAGTAGTAAAACTTGACAGCTACTTCGTTATTCAAAATCCGATTCTGGCCAAAAAACAAATAACCATTCGCCCCTTTATTTCCCTCCCTAGTGAATATTATGTCTTTACTCAAAATTCTAAGTTGGTCCTTTATTTGCCGAGGGGCACCGACGGTGTCAATTAGTATCCCTGTCATAGCCCCTGCTTCCGAATGTAAAAAGCAGCCGCTTTGAAGGCGTCTTCCTGATATTTTCTAAGACCGGCAGGCAGGTTAAAAGGAACCTTTTTTTCAGATGCAGACATCCCTTGACCGGTTACAAATGTTACCTCCGCAACTCCATTAAGCTGGATAAGTGATTCCATTTTGAAGGATACCGCACCAGCAGCCATTTTTCCTTTTTGAGGACGCTTTTTTATAACTACTAGCTCTACGTCGTGTTGTCTTGCAAAATTCTGAAATGTCTCAAAGAATGACTTTATGTCGTCACTGGATTCGTCATCACCGAGCTTAACTTTCTGTGAATCATTACTAAGAAATACATAGCCATCATTAACTTTTTCCAGCAGCACAATTACTGCTTCAGAGCCTGATAATTCTACCCCACATAACTTGTCCATAACGTCCCTTTATATCTTTATGAAACTTTTCATGGTCGTAAAAATTAACAAAGCTAGCATGTGGCCATCGGCTCGTCCATGTTTGCCTACCTAGTAGCTATCACGCGTTTCCCGACGCCTCTCTGCCGGCCAATATGAGAGGTAATGACAAGCAGATGAAGCGCCCCTGCCGAGTAGTAGATGCTTTGCATGGCTGCTTTTGGCCGAAAGCAAACCTATGCTGTGGAAACACACGACTGCGCAGGTCTTTCGTCATGTGGCTATGAGCTTACCGGTGATTTTTGTGGGTTAAGGGCCAGCAGCAAAAAGGGCCCGTCTGGGCCCTTTTTCAGGTGAAGCTGTTTTTACTTCTTCAACCATCCTTCGACGACGTTGGCACCGTGTTTCGCTTTCCACTCTTTCAAGGCTTTGTGATTTCCGCCCTTTGTCGCGATGACTTCACCGGTGTTAGGGTTTTTATAGGTTTTGAGTTGGCGTGGTTTGCGTTTGCTGTCGGCCGGTGCGGCGGCTGGACGCCGCACCGTGGTTTGCGGCTCTAGAATGTTGATGATGTGCTTCAGGCTAAACCCATAGTGTTCGAGCAGCTTGCGAAGCTTGGTTTCGAACTCGATTTCTTTCTTCAGTCCATCATCACCTTTCATCGCTTCCAGTGCCTGGAGCTGCTCAGCGAGGTGTTTTTCCAGCTGGTGGTACTCTGCGAGTTTGGACATTGTCTTTCCCTTGTTCGGAGTGGTCGTGCGTAATTATTAAGATAAAATGAGCCGGTTATAAGTTCAGCGCTATTTTCGGCGGTTCAGTTGGCTTTCAATGTGCATCATTTCCGATTTAATCGCGTTAATCGTCAGCTTTTGTATTGGACTGGATTTGCCCGGCCCTGCGTTGATGGTCTTCAGCAGGGCATTGAGATGGGCCTTCCGCGTTTTGAGCGTGTCAGACCAACTGGCGCTGTTCTGTATTGGCTTGTTCATTAGGTTCATCCTTACGTTGTTCGAGATTGCTCATATCTTCGGACTGCTGCTGCACTGGCAGGGTGTCGAGCTGGATTAAGTCCCGAGCGCGATATTGGCGCGCGCGATCTGATAGCTCTTCCCACGTCCACTTCCCAAAGTTCTCACCTTGCTCTGGAACGGCAAGCTTCATAAGTCCAATCTGGTCACGGCCAAGCAGGTTGTAATTCGCCCACAGCTTTCCGCCGGCCTCGAACAACGCTTTAGCGGCCTCGTTCCATTTCTCTTCGAGTACCGTCTGCGATAGCAACAGGGCGTTGCGCTCTATCCCTTTATGCTTTATCCGTGCTTCTGCGATGTATTTATCTACGGTGACCAGCTCCTGTTCCAAAGCCGTCATGATCAGGTGTTGGCGACGATTGTGTTCGGTGGCCACCGTGAGGTTCTTCGCAGCCTTTTGCGCATCGGTGTTGGCGGTCTTCTCGCCTTCAGTATCGCCCCACGCGACTGCCTGCGCGTACGCCGTGGCGGCGTCCGATTCTGCCTGACGAGCTTTCGCCATATCCTCTTTCGCCTGCTGCTGAATTTGCTCCAGGCGGGTGCTGAGGCTCTGGCGCTTCTCCCTCAGTTCCTGCTCATCAGCGGTCCAGTTATCCATTGCTTCGATGTAACCCGCCATCAGGGAGTTGCAGTTGGCAAGGTTCTCACGGCGACTGATCTTCCTATCCAAAATGTCGGCATTGTTTTTGCGCGAATCGAAATTCCGTTTCAGCTCGTTGTACTTGTCGCGTAGTTCGCGCTCCTGAGTCGGCTCGATGGTTTCCTCACTTTCCAACACGTCCTCAAGGGGCAATAGTTCGGCATGCAGTTGATCGGCCTCGCTCAGCAGTTGGTCGCGGTGGTCTTTCAGGTCTTGAATCTCGTTCATGTGGTTAGTCTCTGTTCAATTCGATTCTGGTTTGGTTGAGTGGCTGGCGAGGCCGGGATTAAGCCGGCGCTTCCTCGATCAGCAAAGATGCCCTCAGGCAGCCCGAGCCTCGCTCTCATCCACTCCCGGAATCGTCTTTACGATGTAGCAACGTTGCGTGCCGAGACCGGGTAACCGGATCAGACTCGACGCCTTACCGTCCTTCCCGGGTTCCAGAACACCGCGCTGGAGCAGTTCCTTGTTAACCGCGTTGATGTTCATGCCTCGGAAGATTTCCGAGCGCCATAGCTCGGGAAGCACGTAGTAGGTATTGGTGGTGTGAAGGGCGTCGCCCAAACCGTGCTCCAGCGTTTTACGAAAGCCGAGGCGGTCGATGGTGCGCGGACCGTGTTCATCGATTTTTGCCGCTGCTGACTCCCAGCGGGTGAAGCGGCTTTCGCCGAAGCGTTCGATGATCTGCCTCAGTCGCGCCACGATTGCATCTCCCTCGAAGTTTCCGGCGCCGCCACGCTCGTTCATCCATGCGTTGAGACACACGCGAGCAGCGGTGGTGGCGGTTCCGTCGGGCCAACCGGTGATCCCCATCGCGGTGGCCAGCTCACCCGCTGCGGCGGCGAGCCCGAAGCGAGCAGCGGCACGGTGTGCCTGTCCGCTGGCCGACGCCGGTAACGACTGGGCGATAAAACCTTCCAACGTGCGGCGCAGTATGGCGGACCATCCGTGACGCTTACCGGGTTCACATAGCGCCGTCAGGAAGGCAGTGAGTGGTGTGCCGTAGTACTTCGCTACGCGAGCTTTGAGCGCGTCGGACAGGGCGGCGGCATCATCGAAACCGTTGAGTGTGTCGAACATGCCAAGGCCTTTGCTGGCATCGGCCGGGACGGCAAGCATGCGCACTTCCATGCCCGCTTTCAGTTCCTTGTTGGCCTCGGCCATATGCTGGGCCAGCGTCTTCTCGCCGGTGGAGAGAAACAGCAGACGCCACTCCTGTACCTGACGGCCTGCTTGGCCTCGATCGTTGGCGCGTGCCTTGCCGGTGCCGTTGCCGAGCATGTACACCGTCTCGCCGATGATGCGCGGGTCGCACATGCCGATCTCATCCAGTACCAGGAGGCCATCGGAATGCGCGGCGGCGATGGATTCGAGCGCGTTGTCGGTCGAGCGCCAGGAGCGCACCAGACGCGGCCCGCCATAGATCGAGGCGGCGACTTGCAAATGCGTGGTCTTGCCGCCGGAACTGTCGCCGTACAAGTGAAACCCGCCCGACTCATGGCCAAGCATGTGCAGCAGCGGCCCCGCGAAGGCCACACCGACGACAAACGCCAAACGGTGATTACCGATGCACAGCGCGCCGATCTGTTCCTGCCATTGCTCAAGCGTGCCCGCTTCGCTGATCGGCGGAAGTTGCGAGCCGGCCTCGTAGAAGTGCAAGTGTTCGCAGTGCGCGCCCACCTGCTGCTCGGGTAGTAGAAAGGCAGTGTCATGCCAACCCAAGCGCGTGACCAGTCGTGCCCGATGGGCGCTGTCGAAGCCGCCAAGATAACTCTGCAGGTCATTACGTGCATTGCGCCCTGACCGACTTCCTGCGAGACGAAGCCCCATATCCACCAGCGGACCGAGCACATCCTTGCCGAAGTCACCGGTCATAGTGCGCGCCGGAATGTTCCAGCGTTTTTTAGCACCGTCGGGATCGTCGAACTCAACCAACAATCCCCAGTTCTGACCTTTGTCGTCGCGAGTACGGGCGAGAATCTCCAGTGGCGAGCACACCGGACGCGCCTCACCGTCGTCACCGGCGTAAAACACTCCTTCGGACGTAAGCCGAAAGCCGCCGGGCATCAGATCGTTTTTCGATTTAGTCGGGCGCTTGGCTCCTGGTTTCGTCTTCGCTTCCGGCTTGGTTTCTGGCTGCTCCGCTGCTGGCTTTTCCCCGACCAAATCGTACAACGCGCCGCTCGCCTCCAGCTCGGCGAAATGCGCGGCTGTCCAATTTTTGGTGAGAGCCTCAGCAGCGTCATCACCGTCATCCCATTGACCACCTTTGGCGAAAGCGGCGCGGCCATTCTTCAGCGTGGGCTTGTGTTTGAACGAGTCCAGCGCGATGAAGCGGACCGAGGCTGCGCCGATTTCGCGCAGCTTCTCGGCGACGGCTTTCATGCAGGCTTTGCCGCTGTCGTCGTTGTCAGGCCACAACAGCACATCCCGTCCTTTCAGCGGTGTCAGATCGGCTTTGTGCCAAGAGTTGGACCCGTTCGGCCAGCAGGTGGCCACGTGGTTGAGCAGCAGTTCGGCGGCAGCGTCGGCAGCTTTCTCGCCTTCGCACAGAACGACCGGTGCGTCACTGCGCTGAGCCAGTTTATCAAGGCGCAACAGCGGACGTGGATCGGGTAGCCCCTGCCAACGCCATTGTTTGGTTTGGCCATCGGCGCGCTCGCACCATGTAAGTGGTGCAAAGACCTTTTTCGGCTTGCCGTCCTCATCGGGCGTGAGCTCGAAGCGGTAGAGCGCCATGAGCGGCTGGCCTTGCGCATCACGGTAGATCCACACCTTGGACGGTGCACCGTGCTGCCGATGTTTGGTTGGGCACTTGTTCATGGCCTCGGCCTGGATCGGCTGAATGGCAATCCACTCAGGTGCTTTTCTCTTGGCAGGCGCTGTCTTCGCCTGGGCGGCGCCGGGCGATACGTTGAGCAATCCTGCCAGTTTGTTGCAGGCCTCGACGTCGGTGCTTCCGTCTAGATAGCGCACCAGATCAATCAGGTCGCCACCCTTGTCGCCGGTGGCAAAGTCGGACCAAGTGCCTTTGCTCAAGCTGATCTTGAGTGAACCGGGGCGCTTATCGCTGCGGGTCGGATTTGGAGCGGTGTATTCCTTGCCGCCATCCACGCGCTTACCGTTGGGCAGCCAGTGCGACAGGACACGATCAATGTCTTTCAGCGCGGCGGTTTTTACGTCGGCGAAGCTTGGACGTTTTGTGGTGCTGTTCGGGCGCTGGCTCATGTGTCAGCCCTCGGCAGAAACAGCGCGTCGTTGATGTCATCGATCAGCGCTTTGGCCATCTCGCCAAGGTACAGGGCAGGCCAACTGAAACGCTCACCGCTGTCGCTCATGGCGGCGTCGAAGTTGAGTTGGTTGGCATGATGCTGCAGCAGGGAAACCATCTCCAGTGCATCCTCGACCGGCACTCCGGCATTAACCCGGAAAAACTTCAAGTCGGTGGCGTTCACGCGAGTAAATGTGGCGTGACCGAGCGTGGTGGAGTTGGTCATAGCGCACCGCCTTTCTGCACAGCAGGCGTCGAGGTGGAGTCGCCGTGCAAGGTCAGCGTTTTAATCAAACCAAGGGTGCCGCGCACGTCCCAGAGGACGGCCGCGATGACGTGGTTAGCGAGGCGCGAGGAGTCGTTTTCGAAGTGCTCTTCAAGCAGCGTCAGCACCGAGTCGGCGCGAGCAATGGCGCAAGTTATGGCGTCGATGGGCACACCGGCTTCTGCGGTCGGATTCACGCAAAGCAGGTCTTCAGGCAGCGAGAAACTCAGTGCATTGTTCATTGGGCACCGCCTGCGGCTTCGAGAGCGCGGGCTTTGGCCATATGGGCGTTGTATCGGGTGAGACGTGTTGCAAGGCTGGAGTCGGCGTGTAAAGCGGCTAGAGCCATTGCACGATGGGCAGCGGCGCGAATTTTGGACGGATTGAGGGCGTGTTGCATGTGAGGCTCCTTGTACTGAGGAACCGTCACCGTCTGCCGCCAAGCAGATTAGGGTGACGGATTGCGCAGGATTGGCGGACCGGCGTACAAGGAGACCGGCGCACCCGAGGGTGCTCCTACGCAACCCGCCATAACACAGGAATGCGGGCACAAAAAAAGCGCCTGCAATCGTAATGGGGGCGCTGTTGCGCCTTGTACTGTTTGGGCCGCCAAGCCCAATCGCTGAGTTTGCAGCGACAATCAGAGAGTAACGCCCGCTTTTCGAAAGTGCAACCGTGCGTATAACTTGCGAAATTTTCACGTGCGGCATAAATTGTTCTGGCATGTAGATTTACCTCAACGCCTCCGGATCGCTCCCGGGGGCGTTTTCATTTCAGGCATGAACTTCCCAGCGCAGGGAAAGCAGGGGCAGGAAGTCACCATCGATCATGGCGCGAGCATCTTCGTAGGCGGCTGCTTGCTGGCCTTCGTCGACAGTCACTGCATTGAATTTTTCGGTGTGGAAGGTAATGGCGCACCAGGTGCCGTCAGGCCAACTGAGCACACCAACGACGCGACTTTGTTTTTCCTGCCGGCTGCGATAACGCTCAAGGCGTTGCATGTAACGCGGCGTAAAACCGACTTGGCGCAGAATTGAGAAGGGTTGCAACACTGCCGTAGTGATAGGTCTTTTTCTCATGCTGCCACCCGATCACGTGCAGCGATGCGCGCGCGAGTCCATGCTTGAATCTCTCCGAGCACCCACGCGACTGGCGCACTTCGGGCGTTGCTGTTACTTAGCTTCACTGGGAGTGGAAATCCGCTCTCAGGTTGGCGCATGAGCTTGTAGATGGTCGGGCGGGCAAGCCCAACGATTGATACCACCTCGGGCATACGGATGAGAGTCGTGGCGGGGTCGTGTGAAGCAAGGTGTTTTATTGCGGTAGTCATAGCGATCCAAACCTGCGTTTATTGAGACGACAGGCCATACGCTACGGAGAGGGAGGGGAACGGACTGTGTCCGTTCCCTTTTTTATTTGAGTGGTCGAAGACCTAGAGCGGTCAAATGATCGCGGATGGTTTTCTTGGTGCCGTGAACGGCCTGGTCGAACAGCAGGTTAGTTAGCTCTGCATCTGTCAGGTTTCGTTTCTCGATTCGCCGGCCTGCAATAATTTGCTCTGCGGCTGCCTTTATGTTTGAGCGCCGATCCATCGTTTCTATTTGTGTTTTAGAGCCTGCCTCTTGATTACCTTTGCCAGCCTCTTGCCCGCGTTTAGATGCCTTCGCTGAGAAGGCTTCGTCAAGTAGTCGAAGCATCAGACTCGATGTGTTGAAGCCATTTTTGGATACATCGATGCTCTCCACCTGGCGATAGAGGCTTGCCATCAACAATGTCTGATTAGCCTCACCTTTCAAGACTGCAAACTGCTCTCTCGCTTCTATTTCAAAGCCGGCGCGGCGATCTCGTTCCTTATCGATAAGAGCCGCGTACTGGCGGGGTGAGTCCTTTCTTAGCCCCTCTATCAGATCCGCGTCTATATCGTAGGTCGCGACCTCGAGCTCGAAGAGCCAATTTGAAAGTATTTCCACAGCCTGTACGCAGAGTACCAGGGCAAAAGCTGCAGCGAGTTGTGAATCTGTAGCTGGATGATCGACCCCGAGAAAGCCTCGAATGACGTTAGGCAATGAAGCTGCTTCCGCAGAGCTTGCACGTTCACCGATGGCATCCCGGAGTCGAAACAAGGTTCTTGTGACTGATTCTGCACTGGTCGCGTAGGAGCCATCCTCAAGCCAGAACGAAGTTGCTACGCCGATGAGGTCGAAAGCTTCTCGGAAATGCTCGTGGAAGTGGGGATACAACGCTAACTCACGCACTGCTAGTTCGGCGTCATCCATGTCCCAAATCAGACACTTCACGTCGGTCCCTGCGATTTCTAGCTCTTCAGGTTCAATACCTAGCTCGATATCCATTTAGGCCGCCCCTCGCCCCGAGACAGGCGCGCTGTTCCAGCGTCGTGGATTGGATAAAGCCGCTGCCGACAGGAAGGACTCGGGGATATTTCTGTTACACGACTTCGTGTCGTTACACTTGAGGTATTCGAGGTGAAAACAACGTGTGACAGATAAATAATTCTTTATTATCAGTGAGTTAGATGGCTGAGTTACACCTGTAACACGCGTTGCACCGATTTTTGAGGGGAGGCGATTACGTGCGCTCATACCGCCTTCCCAGACTGTCCCTGCACCACATTACCCGCTGCCATTTGCTCAAGGTGGTCGGCATACCACTGCATCATCACTACACGCTGTTCTAGGTACTGAGCCTTGTTATACACCCCTGAAATACCTTCCTCTTTGTGGGCAAGCTGCGCCTCAACGTGTTCTTTAGGCCAGCCATGTTCTCGAAGCAATGTGCTCGCTGTGTGGCGAGTCCCGTGTCCAACGAGACGACCTTTGTAGCCTATGGTGGCGAAGACCTTGTTGATTGTGTTTTCACTGATGGTCGGGTTTTTTGCTCCCACTCCTGGGAAGAGCCAGCGGCTGCGGCCGGTTAAGCAATACAGCTCTTTCAGTGCCGCAACGGCTTGGTGGGGAAGGGGGCAAACAAAATCCCGGCGCATCTTCATCTTGGCGGCAGGTGTAGTCCAAATGGATTTTTCAAGGTCGAATTCTTTCCATTCAGCCAATCGAACCATGCCGGGTCTTGATGCTGTCCAGACACAAAGCCATGCAGCAGTGCGGGCTGTCAGTCTGCTCGGTGTGTTTCTAAGCGCTTGGAGGAATTCAGCCAGCTCAGGCTCCAGCAAATGTGGATGCTGCTGAGTCTTAGGAGCTTGTGCTGCAATGTCACGCAGGCGGCTACCCGGATCGTTTTCGGTGAGCCCTAAGCCGATGGCTCGGCCGAAGATTTGATTGATCCAGGTGCGGCACTTTTCCGCCACGTTGTGTGCGTTTCGGGCTTCGAGGGATGCCTGGAGTTCTGCGCAGTCGGTACGGGTGATTTCGTCGAGGGGCTTATCTCCCAATGCCGGGAGGATGTCCTTGTCGAGGTAAGTGCGGATTTTGTTAAGAGTGGAGGGAGCGAGGCCCTTTTCTTCTTTGGCCTTGAGCCAAGCTTCAGCAGCAGCTCGGAAGGTCCGAGTCCTGGCAGCGTCAATGGCAGCTTTGGCGGAGCGTTTCTGTTCGAGAGGATCGGCGCCGCTGCTAACTACCTTGCGTAGTTCGGCAGCTTTGTCCCGTGCCAATGCACCGCTTACTTCCGGGTAGCCCCCGAGCCCCATCCAAGCCCAATTGCCCGCCGGACGTTTGTAGCGGAGCTGCCAGGATTTACCGCCATCAGGTTTGACCCTGAAGTAGAGGCCGTTTCCGTCCATTTCACGGTATTCCTTTGATTCCGGCTCCAGCCCCGCAAGTGTCGTATCTGCGAAAGGGCGGCGCTTGATGTCTGCGCGCTTCATCCTTGTATCCCAAAGTTCGGTATTTTTCTCAGGATACAAGCAGGGATACAGGGATACAACGGATAAGGGGATACAGAGGTAGATAGCCAGACACAAAAAAACCGGCTCAAGTGGCCGGTTTCTCTGGGTCTGAGAGTCTGGTAGAGACTTTCAGATACTGCTATATGGTGCCCCGAGGGAGACTCGAACTCCCACTCCTTTCGAAAACGGATTTTGAATCCGCCGCGTCTACCAATTCCGCCATCAGGGCTCAATGGCGGCGAAGTATAGAGATGAGATAACCGCTGGTCAATCAGGTACATGGAGAAATTTTGATATTTCCGCTAGACTTCCCGGCCCTGCTAGACGACATCCCATCATGCGCGTTGCTGACTTTACTTTTGAGCTCCCTGATTCGCTGATCGCCCGCCATCCGCTGGCCGAGCGGCGCAATAGTCGCCTGTTGACCCTTGATGGGGTCAGCGGCGCTCTGGCACACCGTCAATTCACTGATTTGCTGGAGCATTTGCGCCCCGGCGACTTGATGGTGTTCAACAATACCCGGGTGATTCCGGCGCGGCTGTTTGGCCAGAAGGCTTCCGGCGGCAAGCTGGAAATCCTGGTGGAGCGGGTGCTCGACAGTCATCGCGTGCTGGCCCATGTGCGTTCCAGCAAGTCGCCGAAGCCTGGGTCGAAGATCCTCATCGACGGCGGTGGCGAGGCCGAGATGCTGGCGCGGCACGATGCGTTGTTCGAGCTGGGGTTTGCCGAGGAGGTGTTGCCGCTGCTCGACCGTGTCGGGCACATGCCGCTGCCTCCTTATATAGACCGCCCGGACGAAGGCGCCGACCGCGAGCGTTACCAGACCGTCTACGCCGAGCGTTTGGGCGCGGTGGCGGCGCCGACGGCGGGGCTGCATTTCGATCAGGTGTTGATGGAGGCGATTGCCGCCAAGGGCGTCGAGACCGCGTTCGTGACCCTGCACGTCGGCGCTGGTACCTTCCAGCCGGTGCGCGTGGAGAAGCTCGAAGACCACCACATGCACACTGAATGGCTGGAAGTCGGCCAGGACGTGGTCGATGCCGTGGCTGCCTGCCGCGCTCGCGGTGGTCGCGTGGTGGCGGTGGGGACCACCAGCGTGCGTTCTCTGGAAAGCGCCGCCCGCGATGGCATGCTCAAGCCGTTCAGCGGCGATACAGACATTTTCATCTACCCTGGCCGACCGTTTCATGTGGTCGATGCCCTGGTCACCAACTTCCATTTGCCCGAATCCACGCTGTTGATGCTGGTTTCGGCGTTCGCCGGTTATCCCGAAACCATGGCTGCCTATAAGGCCGCGGTCGACAACGGATACCGCTTTTTCAGCTACGGTGATGCGATGTTCATCACGCGTAATCCTGCGCCGACTGCCCCTAAAGAATCGGGCCCCGAGGAAACTGTATGAGTCGCACCTGTCGTATGTCTTTCGAGCTGCTGGCCACTGATGGCAAGGCTCGTCGCGGTCGTTTGACCTTCCCGCGCGGTACCGTCGAGACCCCGGCCTTCATGCCGGTGGGCACCTACGGCACGGTCAAGGGCATGCTGCCACGGGATATCGAGGCGACTGGCGCTGAAATCATTCTGGGCAACACCTTCCACCTGTGGCTGCGTCCGGGCACGGAAGTGATCAAGAAGCACGGCGATCTGCACGATTTCATGCAGTGGAAAGGCCCGATTCTGACCGACTCCGGCGGTTTCCAGGTGTTCAGCCTGGGCGCCATGCGCAAGATCAAGGAGGAGGGCGTGACCTTCGCTTCCCCGGTCGACGGCGCCAAGGTGTTCATGGGCCCGGAAGAGTCGATGCAGGTCCAGCGTGACCTGGGCTCCGACATCGTGATGATTTTCGACGAATGCACGCCATACCCGGCTGACGAAGACGTCGCCCGTATTTCCATGGAATTGTCCCTGCGTTGGGCCAAGCGTTCGAAAGAAGCCCATGGCGAGAACACGGCGGCGCTGTTCGGCATTGTTCAGGGCGGCATGCACCAGGACCTGCGCATGCGCTCCCTGGAAGGCCTCGACCAGATCGGTTTCGACGGCCTGGCCATCGGCGGCCTGTCGGTGGGTGAGCCCAAGCATGAAATGATCAAGGTGCTGGATTACCTGCCGGGCATGATGCCGGCTGACAAACCTCGTTACCTTATGGGCGTTGGCAAACCGGAAGACTTGGTTGAGGGTGTGCGCCGCGGTGTGGACATGTTCGATTGCGTGATGCCAACCCGTAATGCCCGCAATGGGCATCTGTTCATCGATACCGGCGTGCTGAAGATCCGAAACGCGTTCCATCGCCATGATGATTCGCCGCTCGATCCGACCTGCGATTGCTATACCTGCCAGAACTTCTCCCGTGCTTATCTGCATCACCTGGACAAGTGCGGCGAAATGCTGGGAAGCATGCTCAATACCATCCATAACTTGCGTCATTATCAAGTGCTTATGGCTGGTTTGCGCGAGGCTATTCAACAGGGTACATTGGCCGCCTTTGTCGATGCCTTCTACGCCAAACGCGGGTTACCTGTTCCGCCTTTGGACTGAGTTTTCTGACCCCAAGATTCAACATTTGCAACTGGAGTGCTAAATGAGCTTTTTTATCTCGAATGCCATGGCTGACGCCGCTGCACCTGCTGCTGCCAGCCCAATGGGTGGCGGTTTTGAGTGGATTTTCCTGGTCGGTTTCCTGGTCATCTTCTACCTGATGATCTGGCGTCCACAGGCCAAGCGCGCCAAAGAGCAGAAGAACCTGCTGAGCAGCCTGCAGAAAGGCGACGAAGTTGTGACCACCGGCGGCATCGCTGGCAAGATCACCAAAGTGGCTGACGATTTCGTTGTTCTGGAAGTTTCCGACACCGTCGAAATGAAATTCCAGAAAGGCGCCATCGCCGCCACGCTGCCAAAAGGCACGCTGAAAGCGATCTAAGTTTCAACTTCATATTCAATCGACGGGGCGCGCAAGGCGCCCCGCGTCATAAACGGGCGGCGTGATGCTGAACAAATATCCTCTGTGGAAATACATTCTGATCCTGGCGGTGCTGGCGATTGGTCTGATTTATTCCGCTCCCAATCTTTATCCTGATGACCCGGCCATTCAGGTCAGCGGTGCAAGCACTGCGCTGCAAGTCAATCAGGCTGATCTGGATCGCGTGAGCGCTGCGCTCAAGGAATCCGGGATCAACGTCAAGGCTGCCACGCTGGCTGCCGGCGGCAAGGGCGGGCTGATTCGCCTGACCAAGGCTGAAGATCAGCTGCCAGCCAAGGACGTTGTGCGTAAGGCATTGGGTGATGACTACGTCGTCGCGCTGAACCTGGCGCAAACCACCCCGCAATGGCTGCGCAACCTCGCTGCGCACCCGATGAAGCTGGGTCTGGACTTGTCCGGTGGTGTGCACTTCCTGCTGGAAGTGGACATGGACAAAGCCCTCGACGCACGCCTGAAAGTCTACGAAGGCGACGTCAAGAGCCTGTTGCGCAAAGAGAAACTGCGTTATCGCAGCCTGCCGCAAGTGGGCGGTGCCATTCAGCTGGGCTTCTCTGATGAAGACAGCCGCGAACAGGCCCGCAGCCTGATCCGCAAGAATTTCAACGATTTCGACATTGTTCCGGCCGACCTGAATGGCCAACCGGTACTGCGTCTGGCGATGACCCCGGCCAAGCTGGCGGAAATCCGTGAATACTCCATCAAGCAGAACTTGACCACGGTACGTAACCGCGTCAACGAGCTGGGTGTTGCCGAACCGATCGTCCAGCGTCAGGGCGCCAACCGCATCGTGGTTGAGCTGCCGGGCGTGCAGGACACCGCAGAAGCCAAGCGTATCCTCGGCAAGACGGCCAACCTTGAGTTCCGTCTGGCCGCCGAGCCTGGCGCTTCGAAAGCTACTTCCGAAGAATTCGAATTCCGCGAAGGCAAGCGTCCTCCTGCGTTGATCGAGCGTGGTCTGATCATCACCGGTGACCAGGTGACTGACGCCAAGGCTGGCTTCGGCGAGCACGGTACGCCAGAAGTGAACATCCGTCTGGATGGCCACGGTGGCGAGCTGATGAGCCGTGCGACCCGTTCGAACGTGGGTCGCAGCATGGCGGTGATCTTCATCGAGCAGCGCCCGGTGACCACCTACACCAAGCAGATGGTCAACGGCGTCGAGAAAGACGTAGCGGTTCAAACCTTCAAGGAAGAGAAGAAGATCATCAGCCTGGCGACCATTCAGTCGCCGCTGGGTGCTCAGTTCCGTATCACTGGCCTGAACGGCCAGGGCGAGTCGTCCGAACTGGCGTTGCTGCTGCGTGCCGGTGGTCTGGCTGCACCGATGTACTTCGCTGAAGAGCGCACCATTGGTCCAAGCCTGGGTGCCGACAACATTGTCAAAGGTATCGACGCATCGTTGTGGGGCATGCTGTTCGTCTCGCTGTTCATCATCGCCATCTACCGCTTCTTCGGCATCATCGCTACCGTCGCGCTGGCGGTGAACATGGTGCTGCTGCTGGCCCTGATGTCGCTGCTGGGTGCAACGCTTACCCTACCGGGTATCGCCGGTATCGTATTGACCATGGGTATGGCGGTCGACGCCAACGTGCTGATCTTCTCGCGGATTCGTGAAGAGATCGCCGCCGGCATGTCCATCCAACGGGCAATCAACGAAGGCTTCGGCCGGGCATTCACCGCGATTCTCGACGCCAACCTGACCACCTTGCTGGTCGGCGGCATCCTCTTTGCCATGGGCACCGGCCCGGTCAAGGGCTTCGCAGTGACCATGTCCCTCGGGATCTTTACCTCGATGTTCACGGCCATCATGGTGACCCGCGCGATGGTCAACCTGATCTTCGGCGGTCGTGACTTCAAGAAGTTGTGGATTTAAGGGGCTGCCATGTTACGTACAATCAACTTCATGGGCGTTCGCAACTTCGCGTTCGGCGTCACATTGTTTCTCACGGTGCTGGCTTTGTTCAGCGTCGCCACCAAGGGCATGAACTGGGGCCTGGACTTCACCGGCGGTACGCTCATCGAGCTGACCTACGAGCGTCCGGCCGATGTCACCAAGGTGCGTGAGCAACTGGCCACTTCGGGTTATCACGAGGCCATTGTGCAGAGCTTCGGTGCGACTACCGATTTGTTGGTGCGCATGCCGGGTGAGGATCCTCAGTTGGGTCATCAAGTGGCAGAAGCGCTGCTGAAGGTCGGTGGCGACAACCCCGCGACGGTCAAGCGCGTCGAGTTCGTCGGCCCGCAGGTGGGGGAAGAACTGCGCGACCAGGGCGGCCTCGGCATGCTGATGGCGCTGGGCGGCATCCTGATCTACCTGGCTTTCCGCTTTCAGTGGAAGTTTGCGGTGGGTGCGATCGTTTCCCTGATCCACGACGTGATCGTGACCATCGGTATCCTGTCGTTCTTTCAGATCACCTTCGACCTGACGGTGCTGGCGGCGGTACTGGCGATCATCGGTTACTCGCTCAACGACACCATCGTGGTATTCGACCGGGTTCGCGAGAACTTCCGTGTGCTGCGCAAGGCCAGCCTGATCGAGAACATCAACATCTCGACCACGCAAACCCTGCTGCGGACCATGGCGACGTCGATCTCCACTTTGCTGGCGATTGCGGCACTGCTGTTCTTCGGTGGCGATAACCTGTTCGGCTTCTCCATTGCCCTGTTCATCGGTGTTCTGGCGGGTACCTACTCGTCGATCTACATCGCGAACGTGGTCCTGATCTGGCTGAACCTGACCACGGAAGACCTGATTCCTCCGGCGAATACCGAGAAGGAAATCGACGACCGTCCATAACGGCCATCGCGTTTCCAGTAGTCAGCCGAAAAAGGCGCGAGTTGAACTCGCGCCTTTTTTTATGCTCCAAGGCTGGGAGAAGCGCGGACATGTTCCGCATGTGATGGTCAGGAGGTTCATGTGAACAAGTCGATGCTGGTTGGTGCGGTATTGGGTGCTGTCGGTGTTACTGCCGGGGGTGCTGTGGCCACCTACAGCCTGGTTAAAAATAACGGTCCTGAGTACGCGCAAGTACTCGCCGTTGAACCGGTCAAGACACAAATCAAGACTCCACGTGAAGTGTGCAAGGACGTCACGGTCACCCGGCAAGCGCCGGTGAAAGATCAACACCAGATCGCCGGTACCGTGGTTGGTGCACTGGCTGGTGGTCTGCTGGGTAACCAGATCGGCGGCGGCACCGGCAAGAAGATTGCCACGGTGGCAGGCGCGGTCGGCGGCGGTTATGCAGGTAACAAGGTGCAGGAAGGCATGCAAGAGCGTGACACCTACACCACGACCCAGACCCGTTGTAATACGGTGAATGACATCAGTGACAAGGTTGTCGGTTACGACGTGCGGTATTCGCTGGATGGCAAGGAAGGCAAAGTGCGCATGGATCGTGATCCCGGCAACCAGATTCCGGTGGATAAGGAAGGCAAGTTGATCCTGTCTCAGAATGAGCCCGCTCAGTAAGTAGCTCAGCTAAAAAAGAAGCACCCTGCGGGGTGCTTTTTTGTGCCCGCAACTTTGTCAGCGATGACTGATTTCCCTTTAGGAGCTGCCGAAGGCTGCGAT